>JBBRXW010000260.1:0-3570 GCA_038238295.1 Flavobacteriales bacterium
CTTTAATATCGGAATCCTGCGCAAAAGCAATCACCAATCCATCAAAATCCTGTGCATATTGCAATGCTATTTTCAGCACGTTCGGGTTGTCTGTGTTGCTGTTGTAGTCGCCAAATGCCACAGCGCCGGCATTTTTCATATCGTATACTTCCGCCAAATCTTTCCCTAAACTTTCTTTAGTCAACGCACCAATCGGGAAGAGTTCAGTCACAGCAGTTTTTGCCTTCGATTTGACAAAGTGAACCTGCGACTGGTTGTCAATTACAGGATACGAATTCGGCTGCAATGCGACGGCAGTAAAACCACTTTTGGCCGCAACTTCGAGTCCGTTAGCGATGGTTTCCCTATCTTCAAAACCGGGTTCACCAAACGAAACACCTGAATCGAACCAGCCTGTTGAAACGTGCAGGTTCTCGAGTTCAATTTCCTGCAATTTATCCGTATTGGTTAGGGTAGCACCAATTTTTTTGAGAAGCCCATTTTCTATATGCAAATCAACAATCTGATTGTGAAACGCGCTTTTCGGGTCGATAATTTTAGC
This sequence comes from Flavobacteriales bacterium, assembly GCA_038238295.1. Lineage (GTDB taxonomy): Bacteria > Bacteroidota > Bacteroidia > Flavobacteriales > Flavobacteriaceae > Flavobacterium. The sequence continues at coordinate 542 of JBBRXW010000260.1, forward strand.
CGCTCTGATAATTAGATTCATTTGATGAATTTTTGAATAAGTACTTCAGTAACTAAAAATAATAACGTTAGGAACACAAACCATTTCCACAAGGCGTTGTTACTGCGGTCGGTTTGCAAGGTATCAAATAAGGTTTCGATTGAATCCTTGATCGTATAATCGGACAATATTTTTTCGGAATTCGTGGCTAGATTGCTTTCGGTTCGATTGTAATTGAAGCTGATATTTTTGATGTGTTCTTCCAATTTATAAACACCGAAATTTCCGGCTTGCTGTGGATAATCGGTGCAGGTCAGTTTGACTTTATTATTTAAAATTTGCTGAACCGGAATAAATTTTTCATCGTTGTTTTTGATGTTTAGAATTTCATCCTTTCCCAACAAAACATCAACTAAAATCGGGTTGTTTTCTCCAATAATTAAAGCGGAAACACCAGTCTTTTGGATGCTCTGAGCCATATTATAAAACACTGGAACAATCAACGGGGAATTCTGAAAATTGGAATTCTTTTTATTCAATGGTGCCGTGAAAACATACACTGAAGACAACTCATTTTGTAATGATGTCAAAAATGGCGTTTGGTCTTCATAGCTCAAAATCGCAGGAACCGAGCCGGTAATGCCAAAGGAAGTCGTCGTTTTGGGATATTGGAAATTGACGACTTGTTTTTCAAAAACGGCCTTAAAAACCGGATTGTTGAAGGCAATTTTCGTAATCTGCTTTTCATTATTCTGCAGCGGTTGCAATTGGATTTTTCCAAAATTTGACAGCAATGCATTCGCATTAGTGATGGTATTTTCATTGGATGGAATAAAAATCACATTCCCGCCTTTCTCTACAAAAGTCTTTAGCGTCGTCTGCAACGCCTGCGGAATATCGGTCAACTCGTTCAAAACGATAGCGTCCTGTTGTTCGAGTATGTTATAATCGAGATTCGCTAAATTGAAATTACTATAATTGAATTCATCCTTCGTATAAATACGGGACAGGAAAATGCTTTTCTCCGTATCGCCAATACTCAGCACATTGATTTTTTCCGGTTTCGAAATGCTGAAATAAAACGCATTGTCATACGCTAGGCTGTTGTCGGTAATCGAAACGTAACCGTGAAAATCAGCTTTCGGAATCGTAAAATTTACCGTCTTTTCTTTCGACTCCATTTTGATGATTGTCTTGGCCACCAGCTTTTCATTGTTGTATAAAGCTATCGGAATGTCTTTGAAATCCTCGCCATATGCGGATAATTTGACGCCGATTTCATAGAAATTATCCAATGTTTGCCGGATGAAAACGCTATCAATCGCAATATTGTTTTTTTGTTCGGCTTGTGGAATTACAAAAATGGTATTCCAGCTTTTATCGACGCTCTTGAGCTGTTTCGGCTGAAGACCCACCGCATCAGTAATGACGACGACATCTTTATTAAAAGCTGAAGGATGCGATTTTATTTTCGCCATCGCGCTTTCGGGTTGAAACGGCAATGGACTGTATTTCAAATTCTGTAATTCTTTCCGTATCGATTTGATATCGGTATTCCAGAACGTTTCCGAGTTGGTGATCAACGAGAAATTCTGGTTTTCGGGTGTGTGTTCGAGTAAATCTTCAATCGCTCTTTTGAGCAAAATCCCCTTTTGCCCTTTGGCTTCCATACTGAAGGAATTGTCGAGCACTACATACATTTCATTTGTACTGTTCTTGTCTTTGGCCTGAAAGAAAGGCTGAGCAAAAGCTAAAATAAGGCACGCCAATAGCAGCAAACGCGAGCTAAGCAATAACCATTTTTTAATTTTGGAACTCTTCCGGGTTTGGATGGAGATTTCTTTTAAAAAACGAACATTGGTAAAATATTCTTTTTTAAAACGCCGCAATTGAAACAAATGAACCAGGACTGGAATAACCAGCAAAAATAAGAAGTAGAGGATTTCCGGGTGTTTGAATTGCATGCTCAAATTAGTTTGTCAAAAGTAACAATCAATTGTCAATTTTCAAGCATTGACATTCAATTATTTCTTGTCTTTTCGTTTCTTGTCTCTGGTTTTTAACATATTCCGATTGACCGAACCTGAAGTTTTCTTTTTGGTTTTCGATGGTCCACCCAAATTGACTTTCTTGTTCTTTTTGGCTTTGTCATGAAAGGCACCATCACCTTCGAGTTTTGGTTTTTTCATTAAAAATTTCATCGGTTGTTTGTCTTTTTCAGGACCAATTAGTTTGGTTGAAACCTCGACTTCTTCTGGAAATGACAGCAGTTCAATTTCGCGATTCATCAAAACTTCGGCCTGTAATTTAAATTCTTCTTCTCTCGCGGTATAAAGACTGATCGCTGTTCCGGTGGCATCGGCACGGCCTGTTCTCCCGATACGGTGCATGTATAATTCCGGAAATTCTGGCATTTCAAAATTGATGACGTGCGTGATATCCGAAATATCCAAACCTCTCGCCATAACATCAGTAGTGATAATACCGCGAAGCTTGCCTTCCTGAAATGAAGCCATGGTATTCAGTCGATAATTCTGAGATTTATTGGAATGGATGACACCGAATTGCCCGTCGAAATGTTCGTCAATGCTTTCATGCAGCAAGTCCGAAATCTTTTTATTGTTGACAAAAATCAGGACACGACTCATTTCTTCATTTTGCTCAAGCAAATGTTTCAGCAAATTTATTTTTGTATTGAAATTGGTAACGGCATAGGATAATTGCGTGATATTTTCCAAAGGTGTTCCGGAGCTGGCCAAACTTACTTCTTCAGGGAAATCGAAAAAATCATTTAAGACAGCATCCACTTCATCGGTCATAGTTGCTGAGAAAAGAATGTTTTGGCGTTTGGGTTTCATCATCGCAAAGATGGAAGTCAATTGTGGACGAAAGCCCAAATTAAGCATTTCATCAAACTCATCGATGACCAATTTTGAGGTTTCATCAAAACGGATGACATTGTCTAAGGCCAAATCCATCGTGCGTCCAGGTGTTCCGACCAAAATATCGATACCTTGATAGACGCTGGTTTTTTGGGTATTGATATTGAC
>JBBRXW010000261.1:0-3558 GCA_038238295.1 Flavobacteriales bacterium
ATTCTATTCTTGTTGCCTAAATGTTGGATATGGTTTGCGAACTCAAATTCCGTCATGGCTGGGTCTAAATTCAAAGGGGCTTTGAGGCGGATATCATCGGGTAAGGTCTCGTAAATCAACTGATCGATCGAATCTACTCCGATGGTTTTCAGCATCTGTGCTACGTCTTCTTCTCTGGGTCCGATGTGTCGTAATGCAAAAGAGTCTGTCTTCATAAAATAATAGGTAGGAATTGTGTGTTTTTTTGAAGGACAAATTTATGGAATATTCTCAAAAGAAGGGGCGGTTTAACCTTTCATTTGTACTAATTTTTCAACCAAAACAACTTCTTATTAACACTTTGATTAAATTTGTAGTATGAGCCTGTGGAAAAGAATATTCGATTTGTATTTGCAAGGCAGCCTGCATGTGGCGCTCTCCGTGTTTTGCCTGATCCGCGTTACCGAACTGATGTTGCAACTCCATATTGATCCGTACATCGAAGGCTTCGGTTATTTCGGAACGATTGTCGGTTATAACTTCATCAAATACGATGCATTGGCGCGATCCGGAACACCAAAATGGAGCCTCAATCTCAAGCTTTTTATTGCCATTAGCATGTTTGCTTTTATAGGAACGGCCTACTGTTTTTTTTATCTCAACAGGCTGACGCAACTCGTTTCGATAGCGGTATTCATCATCACAGCGCTCTATACTTTGCCGTTTTTTCCGAATCACAAAAGTGCTCGCAGCTGGGCCGGACTCAAAATTTATATCGTCGCTTTGAGTTGGGTAGGTGTAACGGTGGTGCTTCCTGTTTTAAATACGGGAACTCCACTCACCACGGACTTCTACATCATCTGTGTCAAAAGGTTTATCCTGATTGTCGTGCTGCTTTTCGTCTTCGAAATCATCGATCTTGCCTGGGACGATCCGCACCTCAAAACTGTGCCGCAGCAAATAGGGGTAAAGCGTACCAAGCAATTGGGAATACTGCTGCTAGTGGTTTTTTTAGTATTGGAATTCTTTCAAGGGAACCGCAATACTACGTATTTTTTTGCGAGCCTTTTCCTGATTTTAATCACCGCAATGATGCTGTATTTCGCCAGTGACAAGCGCTCAAAATACTACACGGCATTCCTTACCGAAAGTATCCCGATGCTGTGGTACGGGATGATTTTGTTGTTCGACCGTTTCTGATTTTGGGCGTTTCCCTTCGGGCCGGGCTTTTGCACTCGCTTTTTTTGCTCCGTTGCACTACGCAAAAAAGAGCTCAGACAACGGCTCAATCCCTAACGCAAACGCTGCTAAATTGAAGCGTTACGGTTTAAAAAACATTCCAAAATGCCAAAGATTTCCGGAAGGATCGTGCAGAAAGCATTCTCTTCCCCAAGGCTCATCTCGAATGGGAACCAATTTTACCGTAGCGTATTTTGCCGTCAGGTTTAAGGCAGAAAGTCGGTTCCAATAATAATCGACATCTTCCACTTCTACAAAAATCATCGTGTTACTGATCCAATCTTCCACATAATAATCCTGAAGATAGAACGCAAATTTATCACTTTCGAAAACAGACATATTGGGACTTAAAACACCTTCTTTAAAACCCAAATCACGGTAAAAACGCCGCGATACTTCAAAGTCCTTAGCGCCAATAAACGGTCGCATCGATTTTATTTGATGTTCCATACTTTCAAAATTTATATTAATCCTGCGCGTTTCAACAACGCTTCCGGCTTCGGTTCCTGTCCACGGAAACGTTTGTACAACACCATCGGCGCTTCGGTACCGCCTTTAGAAAGGACATTGTCTTTAAATCTTGTAGCGACTTCCTTATCAAAAATACCTTTTTCCTTGAAGTAATCAAACGCATCAGCATCTAGAACTTCTGCCCATTTATAGCTGTAATATCCCGAAGAATATCCACCTTGAAAAATGTGCGAAAAAGACGTGCTCATAGCATTTTCTTTAACGTCAGGATACAATTGCGTTGCCGCGAACTGCTCGGTTTCGAAGGCTTTCAAATCGGTGATTCCGGTCGGATCTTGCCCGTGCCAGCCCATATCCAAAAGGCCAAAACTCAATTGCCGCATGGTCGCCATGCCTTCTTGGAAACTCGCACTTTCTTTGATTTTTTCAACCAATTCCATTGGAATCATTGCTCCAGTTTCGTAATGCGTCGCGAACAACGCCAACGCTTCGGCTTCATAACACCAATTCTCCATGATTTGGCTTGGCAATTCTACAAAGTCCCAATAAACAGAAGTTCCCGAAAGATTCGGATACACCGTATTGGCCAACATGCCGTGCAACCCATGACCAAACTCATGAAACAAAGTCGTCACCTCATTGAAGGTCAATAATGAGGGTTTGGTTTCTGTCGGTTTGGTAAAATTACAGACGTTCGAAATATGCGGACGTTCATTAACTCCGTCTTTAACGTATTGCGATTTGAACGATGTCATCCACGCGCCGTTGCGTTTGCCTTTTCTTGGAAAGAAATCGGCGTAGAATATCGACACTAAATTTCCGTTTTCGTCGGTCACCTCATAGGTTGTTACTTCTTCGTGGTATTTGTCGATATCGAAGATTTCGGTGAACGTCAATCCGTAGAGTTTCTTGGCAACGGTAAACGCGCCTTGCAGCACTTTCTCCAATTGGAAATATGGTTTCAGTTTCTCATCATCGAGATTGAATAACTGTTGCTTTAATTTTTCGGAATAATACGCGCCGTCCCATTTTTCTAGTTCCTCGATGCCGTCGAGTTCTTTGGCAAAGTGCGATAATTGCGCAAACTCCCGTTCGGCAGCCGGTTTGGCTTTCGCCATCAAATCGCTGAGAAACGTTTTGACTTTTTCCGGATTTTCCGCCATGCGTTCTTCCAGAACAAAATGCGCATGGGTTTTGTAACCGAGCAAATTGGCTCTTTCAAATCGCAATTTGGCAATCTGCAATACATTGTCTTGATTGTCTAAATCATTATTTTGAAATCCTTTTGCGCCGAAAGCAATCGCCATGATTTTACGTAAATCGCGGTTATCAGCATAGGTCACAAACGGAATGTAGCTCGGATAATCTAGCGTGAAAATCCAGCCTGCTTTGTCCTGACTTTTGGCGAGAGAACGTGCCGCTTCGATAGCGCCTTCCGGTAATCCTGCCAAATCCTTTTTTTCGGTCAGGTGCAATTGAAACGCTTGGGTTTCTGCCAAAACATTTTCGCCGAATTGCAAGCTGATGCGCGACAACTCCTTGTCGATTTCGCGGAGTTGATTCTTTTTGTCTTCGGGCAGATTGGCACCATTTCTCGAAAACCCTTTATACGTTTTGTCTAAAAGCGTAGTTTGTTCGGCAGTTAAATTCAGCTTTTCTTTTTGATCGAAAACGCTTTTTACCTTAGCAAACAACGCAACGTTGAGACGAATATCATTGCCAAATTCGGACAATAAAGGCGAAACTTCCTGCGCAATTTTTTGGAGTTCATCGTTCGTTTCCGCCGAATTCAAATTGAAAAAAATGCTCGAAATCCGGTCTAAAGTGTCGCCGCTAAACGCTAAAGCTTCGATAGTGTTTTCGAAGGTG
>JBBRXW010000262.1:0-3510 GCA_038238295.1 Flavobacteriales bacterium
CATATGGCCGACTTCGCTGTTGCCCATTTGCCCTTCGGGAAGCCCAACGTTGAGTCCGTCGGTTCGCAACTGAGCGGTCGGATATTTTTGATACAGCGAATGGATAAACGGGATATTCGCGTTATCGGGCGCGGAGACTTTCGGATCGGGTGATTTTCCCCAGCCATCGAGAATCATTAAAATTACTTTCTTATTCATGGTGTTTGCGATTTTTAGCCCTGATGGCAGCGGTATCCTTTTGTTCTGGCCCCGAAACATCGGGACAGCACAAAAGATATAGCGAACAGCAGGAAGTAGCTACAAAAATAAAGAATAAATTAGTGTTTAAGGGAATTGTAATCGATAAAGTACCGCACGCTAATCGAAAAAATGTGGTTGAGGTTTTCGTTATCGATGGCTTTGGTAAAGTTGGTGTCGTAATTCCTGCTGAACTGACGTTCGTAAAGGAAGGAGCTGTTCCGATATAATACCGAAACCTGGCTGCCCGGAGCAAACCACCAGTTGTAGGAAAGATCAAAATTCCACAGGTTGAGGTTCTGGTCTAAGTCCTGCAGGTTGGTCGTATTCGCGGTAACGGTTCCGTCGTTTTGCAGGTTGAGGTAGTCGTGGTTGTTGACATACGACCAGTAATGGCGCACGGAAAGATTCAGGCTCATCTTGTTGTTTAGCGCATATTTCCCTTGTAGCGTATTGCTGTAAGAGATGATGTCGCGTCGGGCAAAGAGATAATCGCCATTTTCTGTCGAAAAAGTATTGCCGACATTCTTGTTTTGCCGCGCAAAATTGAACTGGTATATCAGCGAAAAATGATCATTAAACCGGTATCTCGGACTGATTAGAAAACCATAGGTGATGCGCCCTTTTTCGTTGAAGATGGTCGCGGTTGGATTGAAATCGACAGCGAATTTTGCATTGTAATTGGAAGAGTAGTAAAACCAAAAATCGGCGTTGGCCGGAACTGCGAGGTATTTCGAATCGTCGGCAGAAAGCGCTTCATAGAAATCGTAGGTTTTTAGTGGTCGGGATCGAATACCGTAGGCATAATAGTCATTCACCTTGTCGTTGCTATTGATACTGATGTTGGTGTTGTAGGCTTGCAATTTTCCGGTTTGGTTTTCAAATTCCGCATACATATTGGTGATGGCCAAAAAGGTGTTGTAGTGTTTCGTCGGATTGAGGATGCGATAACTTCCGTCACCGTATAAAGAATGGTAATGCGTCAGGAAATTGATGCCCAAATCGTTATTATCGAAGTCTTTGGAAACATATTTTCCTTTGATACTGTAGCGGTATTTGCCGCTGGTTTCACCGAATCCTAACGACGTATTGAATCCTTTTTTGTCGGCGATTCCGGTATTTTCATTGATGTAACTGTACTTGAAATCCCCTTGTAAATTATAGGTATTTTCTTTGGTGTTTAAATCGAATCCGATAGCAGAAACATTGGCATCGCGGAACGAACCGTCGCGGGTGACATTGGTATTGACAAACGAAACCGAAGAATTTTTGCGAAAGCGCTGGTCTAAAACTATTGCGTTGTAATTGGTGATAGGCTGCACGGTCGCGAGGCGGGTTGTATTGCTGGTTGTATTTCGGACTAGAGCGCTGGTATTTTCAGTGACGGCATTCAACACGCCGATGCCTAGACCGGATTTTGTGCGTCCGGAAACTTTCAAAGCATTGATGAGTTTGATGGAATTCGGATAGTCTTCTACGGTTTCGTCGGCTCCGACGGTAATGCCGGGTGCTTTTCCTATCCTTCTTGTGTAAACCAAGTCGCCTTTGCTGAAGAGATCGGTTCCTTCGGTGAAGAACGGGCGGTTTTCGCTAAATTGTTGTTCGAAAGGTCCCAGATAGAGCTCGACATTATCGAATTTGGTCTGGCCGAAATCGGGTACTAAAATTGCATCGAGGGTAAAAGCGTCGGTGATTCCGTATTTGACATCCAATCCGCCTTTGATTTCGCCTCTGGTTTTTTGTTCGGTATTGGCATTCAGATAAAAAGAAGAATAGGGAATTAAGAATAAACGCGTTGGGGTTTTAATGTTATCGATACCATCTAAAATACCCGATTGCGCACTGTCATTATTGATTTTACTATCGATGAAATTCCACGTATACGCTTGTCTGGCATTACGGATTTCGCGATAAAAGTTGATGCCCCAAGTTTGCTTCTCGTCTTTGGTGAAGCGAAGTGCTGCATACGGGATTTTCATTTCGACGGCCCAACCATAATCGGTCATGACGACTTTACTATCCCATATGGCATCCCAAGTAAAATCTTCGCCATCGGAATTCGTAAAGATACAATCAATTTGAACACCGGAAGCACTGACAAAAAACCTAAAATCTTGCTGACTGTCATTGAATCCGTTGATGAAAACGCCGAAGTGGTCTGCAGTTCCAAAGATATCACGTTGTGTAATTTCCTTGCGGATTTTGTTGGGTTCATCATCATACATTTTGGCTGCGATGTAGATGGCGTCATCATTATACACTACTTGAACCTCAGTTTTTTTGTTCTCGCTGATGGGTTTTCCGTTGTCAGGAGAAAACATAACAAAGTCTTTAGCGATGGGTGCATACTCCCATATAGGTTCATCAAATTTCCCATCGATGGTGATAGCGCCGGAGGCAACCGCATGTAGAGTTTTCTTTTGACCGTAGGAAATAGCATGAAACAGGCAGATACAAAATAGTAAAATGTAAGGAAATTTCCCCATGAAATGAATTGTTTGACACACAAAAATAACTATTAAATTGATAGGGGCAAGAGATTTACAATAAATTCAATATTCCTTCGTTTTGCTTTCAAGTCCATTTTATTTAGTAGGCTTAAGAAATGAATATTCTTTCTAAAGCCTACTAAATAAGCACTTCGTCGATTATTTTTACATTTAATCGCATTTTTTTCAAATTGGAGTTGGTAAAATAGTTCTTGTTTCGTAAGTTTGTCTCTCCCAAATCTATTGTATAACTTAAACTCTTTCAATGATCTACAAAATATTGCCACTTGTATTGTCTTCGCTGATGTCGTTTACATCGGTTACAACAAATCCATCTCAACTTAAAAATGATCCAGTTTTAGCCGCGGTGACCACTTCGAACTTCGAAATGAAAGCGTCGTCGCTATACCATACGCTAAATGCCAACCATTGCAGCCTGCCGCAATTGAAAAGTTTTTCAGAAGCGTTGAAAGGCTATTATCAATTGAAAGAAAAAGGATTGTTGCAGAAAGATGTGATTACGCTAATTGATTTCAGCTTGTCTTCTAACAGCAAAAGACTTTGGGTAATTGATTTAGCGACCAATAGTGTCTTGCTAAATACTTATGTTGCCCACGGAAAAAATACCGGTGAAGAATTTGCAAGTTCTTTTTCGAATGCCGCTTCCTCTTTTAAAAGCAGCCTTGGGTTTTACGTTACCGGAGAAATTTATAATGGAAAACACGGGATGTCACTAAAATTAGACGGAATGGAAAAAGGGGTCAATGACAACGCGAGAGATAGA
>JBBRXW010000263.1:0-3502 GCA_038238295.1 Flavobacteriales bacterium
ATTTGAACACATATATCAATTATTTTAAACTATAATTTGGGCGTTCCCACAAGGGTCGGGCTTTCGGCTGCACACGGTGCTTGCCTTAATCCCTAACGCGAATAACACCTCCTACTATGAATCGGATTCATCAAAAATTACTAGAAGACAAAAAGTTACTGTCCATCTATTTTACCGCCGGATATCCTACACAGAACGATACCGTTACTATTATACAGGAGCTCGAAAAAAGCGGTGTCGATATGATTGAAATTGGTTTGCCATTCAGCGATCCTTTGGCGGATGGACCAACGATACAGGCCAGTTCGACACAAGCATTGCAAAACGGAATGACCTCTCAGTTGTTATTCGAGCAACTCCAGAACATTCGGCAAACGGTAAAAATCCCACTATTGATTATGGGGTATTTCAATCCGATATTGCAATATGGTGTCGAAGAATTTTGTCAAAAATGCGCTGCTATCGGCATCGATGGTTTGATTATTCCTGATTTACCCGTTTCGATTTATGCATCAAAATACCAAGCCTTGTTTGAAAAATACGGTTTAATCAATGTGCTTTTAATTACGCCACAAACTTCAGACGAAAGAATCCGTTTTATAGACAGTGTTTCCAATGGATTTATTTATATGGTAGCCACCGCAAACGTTACCGGAAATCAAACCGAATTTGGTGCCGTTCAGCAGCAGTATTTCGAACGAATTGCTGCCATGAACTTAAAAAATCCGCAACTCGTAGGTTTCGGCATCAGCGACAAAACTACGTTTCAACAAGCCATCCAATCGGCAAAAGGTGCTATTATCGGCAGTGCATTTATTAAAAACTTGTCCGATAACGGAATTGAAAGCATATTAAAATTTATCCAGACTATCCTTTAGAAGAATTACGGTAAGGCATTATAATTTATACATTTAAGTGTTTATTTTTAAAATAAAATATGATTTAAAAGTTGTTAAAATTGTGTTAAAAGAAAATTAAACAATCGTTTAATTTAAACAATCGTTTAATTTTGTCGTCGATTTCAAACACCGGTTATAATGACGTTAGATTTTAATGAAAAACAAATTCGAATTCTTCAGGTAGCTGAAAAGCTCTTTGCCGAAAAAGGTTTCGACGGCACTTCGATACGAAACATATCCAAAGAAGCAGAAGTCAATATTGCCATGGTATCCTACTACTTTGGTTCCAAAGAAAAGATGCTCGAAGCCCTGATTATTTTCAGGATTTCAGATTTAAAAATGCAACTGGAAAATCTTTACAAAGAAGCGATTTCTCCAATAGAAAAGATTGATAAACTCGTCGAGCTTTATATCACTAGAGTCAATCAGAATAAATGTATTTATCAAATTCTTCACTTTGAATTGATGTCCAAAAAAAGAGAATTAGACATTAAATCCTTTACAGAAGTAAAAAAAAACAATGTCGTTTTTCTTGAAAAAATCATTAGTGAAGGGCAGGAACTAGGACAATTCAAAAAAGATATTAATATCTTATTAATTCCTCCAACTATTTTGGGAACTTTTTTCCAATTTCAGTTGAATCGTCATTTTTATGAAGAAGTACTAGATATAAAAAGTGATTCTGCTTTCGATCACTACGTCAAAACCGAGTTAGTAAAACATATTCAACAAACTATCCAATCCTTGCTACGAAATGAAAAGTAATTCTATTTGGCTTTTCCTGATTTTTCTTTTAGGAATTCCGGCAGTACATGCCCAGCAAAAGACCAGCCTCTCAATCAAAGATGCCGTTGCAATGGCCCTTGAAAAAAGTGACGCCGTTGGTTTGGCAACAACAAAAGTAGCTACCAAAAGTTACGAGTTGCAATCGATCAAGAACAATCGCTATCCGGATGTGAAGCTTTCGGGACAATATATGCGGCTGACGAATGCCAATGTCAATCTCAAAACGAAGTCGAATTCAGATCCCAATGCTACACCCACAGAAGCCAAACCTGTGAATCAGCTATTGTTGGGGCAGGCGAACATGACTCTGCCGTTGTTTTCTGGATTTAAATTAAAAAATACTATCGAAGCTTCCGAAAGTCTGTATCAGTCGGAACTTGCCCATGCAGAATATTCGAAGGAAGAAACTGCGATGCAGGTTATTCGGTATTATGCGGCATTATACAAAGCACAAAAGACGGTCGAGCTTTTGAAGGAAAGCATGAAAAGCAGCCAGCAGCGTGTCACTGACTTTACTTCGTTAGAACAGAACGGCGTAATTGCCCGCAACGATTTATTGAAATCACAACTGCAGGTGTCTAAAATTCAGTTGAGTCTGGATGATTCGGAAAAAAATGTGAAAGTCATCAATGCACATTTGATTTCCTTATTGAAACTTCCGGCAGAGACACAAATCGAAGTGCAACCAAATAATATCGATCCGAACTTATTCAATAATGTTCCCAAAACAGAAGCCGAAGCTATTTCCAGTAGAAACGATCTGAAAGCGATAGGGTTTCTGCACAAAGCGAGCGAATCTGGTGTTAAAATCGCAAAAAGTGGTTATTATCCTTCGCTGGCATTCACGGCAGGTTTTATCGCTCTCGACCTGCAGAATGTTGTAACCGTTCAGAATGCGATGAATGTTGGCGTTGGGTTTTCGTATAATTTGAGTTCATTATTTAAAAATGGCAAAGACGTCAAAGTTGCCAAAAGCAAAGCGTTCGAAGTAGATAAACAACAAGCGGAAATGACCGACGCGATTAAATTAGAAATCCTTAGTGCCCGTGAAGACTACGAATTGTCTGTAAAACAAGATAAAGTTTATGGCGAATCGGTCGAGCAAACCACAGAAAATTACCGGATCGTTAAAGACAAATACGACAATGGCTTGTCGAACACCAATGATTTATTGGAAGCCGATGTCGATCAGTTGAGTTCTAAAATCAATCAAACCAACGCTAAGGCCAATGTGGCATTGAAATATTACGAATTATTAAAATCATCCGGTCAATTATTAGACTCTTTCAATCTCAGCAAAAACTAAATCATGGAAAAGAAAAAAACCAACAAGAAATTTATCCTCATCTTCACTGTCTTGATCGTTTTGGGCGTTTCATACGGCGTTTACAAATATGTGCATTCACTTTCCCATGAAACTACCGATGATGCGCAGATCGAGAAAAATATGAACCCGATTATTCCAAGAGTAACCGGTACGATTACTAAAGTGTATGTCAAAGACAATGATTTCGTCAAAAAAGGCGACACGCTTTTTACGATTGATAACAATGATTATCTGGTAAAAGTAGAAGATGCTGAAGCCGGAATACTTGTTGCACAAGGAAACTATGCGGCATCGAAAGCGGATATCCAGAGTGCTTCTGCCAACATTGCGGTCTCGGATGCGAATGTGCAATCTGCTGGTGGAAATATCGAAACGGCGCGGATTAAATTGGGGCGTGCTTCGAACGATTTCGATCGTTATAATAATCTGTACCAGAACCATTCGATTACCAAGCAACAGTACGAGCAAGCATTGGCTACCAAACAGGAAG
>JBBRXW010000264.1:0-3500 GCA_038238295.1 Flavobacteriales bacterium
GATTCCGTAGACATTGCCTTTTATTATTTCGAGGGAGACGTTTCTAACCGCTTGAATCGGGCCAAAACGTTTGTTGAGATTTTGAATGGAGAGGATGGTTTCCAAAGTGTTCGTTTTTTTTGATTGCTGTATTCGACGAACAAGTTATGGAAAAGTTACCAATTGAAATTAAATATCTAAACCAAATGATGCCTTCTTTGATAGAAGTTCACCAACGTTTCATTAATATCTTTAAGTTCAGGAGTTAAAAATATCTTTTTGCCTTTTTCGTCATTGGTCAGTTCAAGTTGACAGGTACAGCATTTGTATTCTTTAAAGTGGTCGGTCACATTTCGGGTAGTGACCATTTGATGCCCGAAAATGGAACACCATACTTTCCCAGTAAAAAATATGGGTTTGTGTGTAGGATTTTTCATAATTTAGAATGGTTTATTTGGTTGAATAAATTTATTTAACTACTTGATAAAAAGCAAATTATATCGACGAAATGCCTTATTTTTAAAAATTAAGAGTTAAAAACCTTACAAAACAAAACAACCATACAAAGAAAAACCCTAACTGTTTTAACAATTAGGGTCCCTTTTTTATTTTGAATAGATAGCTTCGCTTTTTAGCTTTTCTGTTCTTTATTAAAATACACCAAGTAATAGTACATTTGCTTTTCTTCATCCCAGCCTTTTTCAACATATTTTTCGGCACTTTCGGGATTGATGAAATCCATTTTGATTTGAATGTGTGTGTCGAGGTTGATCACATTCTTAATCGATTTTCTCGCATCAGAAACCGCAGCATTCGCAATAGGGAAAGTGGTGACATCTTCGATACTGTATTTCTCGCCTTTATCCACTTTATAATTTTTGAATTCTGGAATCAAATCGGGATTGTCGAGTACTTCATTCAAGAAATTCGATTCTTCGAATTGGTCATTTTTGGCAAAATAATTAACCGAACGGTTCATAAACATCACTTCTTCTTTCTTGTCTTCGGCAGGAAATACAACATCTTTGGCAAACCCCTGGCAGAATTTTAGGTACTTCTTGGTAATGAAATTCTCATCCTCGAAAGCATCCACGGAAAGGAAATGCTCTAACCAATATCGGGCATCGTAACGGTTGCTATCGACGGTCAGGATTTTGTAGCCTTCTTCTTTTTTATGATTAAAAATCAGGCAGCCTTTATCGAGTTTGTTGAGGTTGATACCGTGTTGTAGAATCATTTCCAACGTCGCTCCTTTTTCTTCAAACTGCAGAAAATCGGCTTGCAATTCGCTTTTGAAAATACCAATCGCATCCACGACATTGTTGTCGATATTCAAGTTGGTCAGGTACGTAACATATACTTCCCCGTTTTTGATATGCGGATGATTCGATTGCTCGAAAAGATGCTTCGTAATTTTTTTCGAAACCTCATGTGCCGTGCTCGGATTATCAAAAATTTCCGTCGCCAGTTTATACATATCGTTATAATCCAAATCGACTTCGTGCGCAAACTGAAAATAATTTTCTTCTTTTTCCCGAAAAGGCTTGAAGAAATATTCCTTGAGCAACGGCACGATTTCGTCGTTGAGATTATACGACTGATCGGATAAAAAAATCGCTTCGTTCCGGCTTTTATTTCCCACTCTGTGAATGGATAAGTTTTCGATATGCGTGTTGTATAAATTGATCATTTTATATTTTTTTAGAAGAAAGAACCAAGAGCAAAGACTTATTTATGTCTTTAATCTTGGTTCCTTTTCAGATTATTTTTTTTTATTGTATCTTTTTTCTGTTGCGTTTAATTCCAATTCTCCTCAAATCCAAAATCCTCAATGTTGTCATTGTCTTCAAACTGATCGAGATCGTCTTCGTCTAAATCGTCTTCAAATTCCCCATAAATATCATCGGTCATATCGGTATCGAATTCCTTGTCAACACCATCCAAAGGCATAATTCCATGCGCAAAAAGGGTGTTCGGATAAATCATTCCGACTTCAATAGCTTCAATGGCAGCCAATTCTACCAGAAACGTCCACATATTCAAAAAATCATACACATAAATGATCTTGGTATTTTCTTTATCCAAAACTGAGGCTAACAGGCAATCGTTCATGGTTTTTTGCTCCCCTGCGATATCGCCGGTATCGAAAAGTGGGATTTCTTCCTCCTGATTCCACTGGTTGTCACAAGTATAAAAAGAAGCCAGCTCCTGTCCGTCGAAATCGAAAGCATTGACAATTGCATTGTGCAGATCTTCTAAAGTATCGTCTTCTAGAATCGCAATATCCCTGAAAATATCCTCTTCGGTATCAAGAATTACTCTGAATTTATAAACCATAATCGTTTTTATTTTTAAAAGTCCAAAGGTAAAATTTATATTTCGTTTTGGATAAAAAAGTAATTAACAAAATCAGTTAAAATTAACGCGCTACCTTATGAAAATGTGAATGAATCCGCTTCTTCAATTGCAAGTGTTTCTTATGGTTCGGATAATGCCTTTTCATGGTCATGTTATTGAAAATCAATGCGACAATCAATAAAATCAAACAACCGCTCAAAACTGGTGAAACAACGTACCAATATCCTAAATTTTTAATTTCTGCCGATCCTGTCACCGCAATCAACGCTGTTGCGCCACCGGGCGGATGCAAAGTCTTGGTGATTTGCATCAATACAATCGAAAGTGACACAGCCAACGGTGCGGTAATCCACAAAATATCGGGCACAAATTGCTGTACAGTGACACCAACAAGTGCCGAAACTAAATGCCCGCCGATAAGGTTTCTGGGTTGCGCCAATGGACTTTGAATCACGCCATATACCAACACACTCGATGCCCCGAAGGAACCGATTAAAAAGATGACATCAGAATGCGGCAGCACTTTCGATTGCAGATAGGCAATAATGCCAATGCCGACAAAAGATCCAAGAAACGCCCAAAAGTTTTCCTTAAAATCGACTAAAGTTTCTTTGTATAGAATATAGCGGGTTTTGCGGTACCCGCGTTTTATTTTTTGAACCGGCATCGATTAAGTTTTTACAGTATCAGGAACAAAAGAATAGACAGTATATGGATAAATTGTTTTCGCAGTATATTTTGAGATCAGGCAAATGGACAAAATGGGAAAGAACAGCGTGTAATCGTTAACCATTCCACAGACGAGGAACAACGCCGTAAAGGGCGCATGTATCGTAGCGCTCAGCACCGCCGCCATGCCAATGATGACAAAATTGACAGGAATTACGCCCGCATCAAAATAAGTATTCAACAAAGTGGCGACCAAATATCCCAAAAAAGCCCCCAAAAATAGACTTGGGGCAAACACGCCACCGTCGCCGCCGGAAGCTAATGTGATCGAAGTGATGATTGGTTTGAATAGTAAAAAGCCAATTAAAGTGATCACAATTGGCAATGTCAATACAACGCCGTTCGAGGAAAACAACAGAATTTTAATGCCATGATAGCCATCGCCATATAAAACAGGGAATACCAAAAGTAAGATGCTTATCGCCAGCGAACCC
>JBBRXW010000265.1:0-3480 GCA_038238295.1 Flavobacteriales bacterium
ATCACCGAATTGTTTACCAAACATTTCATCAGCATTGCTCCTGCCGGTGTTACTGTGAAAGTCAAACCACATCACGGCGGGCAAGGGTATGTGACACCAATCGACAGCATTGGATATCAGGCGGCGAATAAAGCGTATACGGAAACTTTCGGAGTCCCGGCAATTCCAGTTCGCTCTGGTGGAAGTATTCCGATTGTAGCGCTATTTGAAAAAGAATTGAAATCAAAAACAATTTTAATGGGATTTGGTCTCGACAGCGATGCGATCCATTCTCCTAACGAACACTTCGGAATCTTCAATTATCTGAAAGGTATTGAGACGATTCCGTTGTTTTATAAATATTTTGTCGAAATGAGTACATAAATAAAATGCCAGTTTTTTGAAACTGGCATTTTTTAGTATCACGCTTATTTCGACAATTCCGGAACTAAACGGTAGATATAATCGCCATGAACCCCGGTAAAATACTTATCCATTTTCGCCTCGTAATCTTTTACTTTAGCATCCGTATTCCAGGTTGCTTTATACAGTTCTTTATTCTTATCAAATCCTTTTTCGATATCACCCAGAGATTCCACGACAAACACTTCGGTAAAGTCAGTTTTGTTGGCACCCCACGCATGAATGTTCGGATAATAGGCTTTAATGAAATCATTTTTGCTGGTGACCGCCGTAAAATAATCTTCACGCATCTTATTGAATTCTTTTTCATTGCCATCTTTCGGAAATGACATCACGCTTTTTCTGACATAATACAACATGGGTTTATCAAAGTTAGCCGTCTGCATTTTTGCTCCGGGCATGCTGTGGTATATTTCATCCGAATGATTGTTGGCATAATAGTTATTCTTTTTATCAAAAAAAGCAGCCCTTGCTTTCTCGTCCGGCCAACCTGCTTTAACCAATTCGTCGTCCTTAGCGCCCGCTTTATCAATGGCATCCCAGGAATCATAAGTCGACACCAGAATCAGCTCGGTATTGTCGGCCGTAAAATAATGAGTCAGCACGGTCTGTGATAGGATATACGGATTCTTTTTGACCACCTTGTCGAGGTATTCCTTTTCAGTCGCTTTCCACGCATCCATCGAAAAATCCTTCTGATTCTGGTTCCAATGAAAGGTCGTCGCAGTAATAAAATGTTCTTTTTCCTTTTCCTGTGCGGCAATCGGAGTACTTAAAAATAAAACTCCCAAAAGAGTTCCTAGCAATGTGCATTTAATTGTTTTCATAATTTCAAAAATTGAGTTAGTATTAAAATAAATAAGAAAATACTTTTTTGAAATTTGGGGAGAATAACAATTGGGGGAATTAAATATACAATTATTTATTTATTATAGCGCTGATTTTCAATGATTTATTTTTAATATAGCCTTGGGGCGTTCCCGCAAAAAAGCGGTCAGGCTTTCCACAGTGCACGGCACTTGTTCCAATCCTTAACGCGAATTGCAGTTCGTAAATTTATTTATTCTTTTCCTCAATCCAGCGCGACATATATTTGGTGCTAGCCAGCGTGTGGTGCATCAACATTGCGCCGAAGAAATTTAGCAAGCGGTGTGACTTTAAATTCTTTTGAACCTTCAAAAGATGCGCGACAAATCCTGTTTCAAAAAGTGATTTTTCGTACCTTTGATTAACAATGGTGATGCCGTTTTGCTGCGATTTTTCCCATAGGATTTTATTTTGATACAAGTGAACCGCCGCATTAGCAATCTTTTCTGGAGCATCGGCAATCACCCCATTCCATGGCAAGTCACCATGCATCGATTCGGCACCAATTGTTGTCGTAACGCTTGGCGTTCCGCATTGCATCGCTTCTAGCAACTTGGTCTTTGCTCCCGCCCCAAAACGCATCGGCGCTACAACAACTCGGGCTTCTTGAACAACTGTTGCGGCGTTCTCAGCACGACCCAGCACCAAAAAATTTTCTTTCGCATGGTGCAATTGCAGCACTTTTTTTGAAGGATAAGCACCGTAAATTTTCATCGAAGCTTTTGGCAATTCCATTCGAATCAAAGGCCAAATCGATTCTTTGATATATTGCACTGCATTCCAATTGGGTTCGTGCAGGAAATTGCCGATGAAGATAAAATCATTCCGGTCTTCGAAACGGGGCCAACTTTCTACAGTAGTTGCATCAATTTCATCCACTAAAAAGGGTAAATAATATAGTAATGCGGCCTCTATTTTATATTGGGTTTGCAGTAGTTCTACTTCAAATTCTGATATCAATAACGAAATGTCACAGCGCAGTATGCTGGCCATTTCGCGTTTGGCGGTATCCGAAAATAAATCTTCCAGCTGAAAATCAACGGTTTCCCTAACTGCCTTTTGACGGGCAATTCGCAACGAATGCAAATCTATGGTATCTAAAATTCGTAATGCCGCTGGACACTGTTCCGCGACACGCCAACCGAATTGCTCTTCAACCATAAAGCGATCGAATAGTACCATTGTTGGGTTCAGCGCTTTTACAAAAACATCAAAGCTCGAGTCATTCAATGCGATAGAAACTTTTTCAACGCCTAAACTCGTAACATCAAACATAAACTCACTATCTGCCGCAGCACTGGCAAAAGTAATCGCCCAGCCTTGATTCCGGAAAACTTCCATCAATTGCAACATACGCATTCCAGCGCCTGATGAATTGGGTTCTGGCCATACAAATCCGATGATTAAAACCTTTTGCTGCATTTTTATTGATTGAAAGTAAAGCTGCAAAATAACGCATTTTAAAATGGATTCACCACTTCATACCAACCAAAAAAAGAGTAAAAATATGTTCCTAGCGAACAACATCGTGACACTTTTGGCGTTACTTTTGTACTAATCATCATCAATCAATCCGGGCGGCAGCTTGCTACCGTTCCATAAATCAAATCAAATGTTAAAATCCTTCTTTATCCTCTGTTCCGGAGCCGATAGAAATCTTCTCAGAGATTGCTCCGAAGGCGAACAAACCAAATTCGTCGGCATTGGCGCCACCGTTTTCTTCACTGCTGTCATGGCTTTTATCGCTAGTTCTTATGCACTCTTTACCGTTTTTGACAGTGTTTACCCCGCGCTACTTTTTGGAATCGTTTGGGGTTTTTTAATTTTCAATCTCGACCGGTTTATTGTTTCAACGATCCGAAAACGAGACCGTTTTGCCAGCGAGTTGCTACAAGCATCACCTCGAATTCTATTAGCGATAATTATTGCTATCGTTATTTCTAAACCTTTGGAAATTAAAATTTTTGAAAAGGAAATCAACACCGTTTTATTAAAAGAAAAAAATGCGATGGCCTTAAACAATAAGAAAGAAGTCGCCAATTATTTTCAATCCGATCTCGATAAAAATAAAACGGAAACCGACAGCCTGAAATCTGAAATTGCCAAAAAAGAAAAGGAAGTCAATGGTTTATACGAAACTTATATTACGGAAGCCGAAGGCACAAAAGGAACTATGAAATTGGGGAAAGGTCCCGTTTTTAAAGAGAAAAT
>JBBRXW010000266.1:0-3478 GCA_038238295.1 Flavobacteriales bacterium
ATTTCCGGCGCTCAAAGGCAACTTTTTGAAAGAAGAAATTTGTAAGTTTGCGGGGAATACCAATTGGGAATTAATTTCTGACTTTCATTTTGGCGGTTATGCTAAGGTTACTGCGGAATTAATCGATTTTATCAATCAGTTTTATACTGCAACGGGAATTCCATTAGATCCGATTTATACTGGAAAGATGGTTTTTGGCGTTATGGATTTGATTCATCGCAATTATTTTCCTAAAGGTTCTAAAATTCTGCTGATTCATACCGGCGGAATCCAAGGCATTGAAGGAATGAACATCCAATTAAAGAATAAAAAATCATCTTTACGGATTACACATGGCTAAGAAAATATTGTTATTGGTTTTTATGTTGCAGCTATTGAGTTGCAACACTTCCCAGTCTGTTGTCAGAACTACAAAACCTGCATATAGAAAACCAACTACAGCGGTTGCCAAAACGACTAAAAAACCAGCGCCATCGAAACCAGTTGTTTCTAGACCTGTAGCAAGCAAACCCGTTTATAAAAAACCTATTCATCAACCGGTTGTTATCAATAAGACGGAAAACTCCGGAACTTCTACTCCCGTTCCTGCGAGTCCCGAAATCAAAAAAATAGAAGAAAAATACGAAGCGGCTAAGGAAGAAGATAAATCGAATCCAAATGAAACGGTCTATTCTAAAACCGAAATTCTGGAAGCGACAACACGTGTCAAAGTGACTACGACGATGGTGCTCGATTATATCAACCTCTATAAAGAAATTGCCAAAAATAATATGCGTCAATACGGAATCCCATCAAGTATTATCCTTGGCCAGGGAATTTTAGAATCGGGAGCTGGTACCGGGCCTTTGAGCATTTTAGCGAATAATCATTTTGGCATTAAATGTCATAAAGATTGGTTTGGTCCTAGCGTAAAATATGACGATGACGAAGAGCAGGAATGTTTTAGAAAATACGAAGTACCCAGCGAATCCTATAAGGACCATGCTTTGTTTTTGACCAACAGAACGTGGTATGCACCTTTGTTTCATTTAGAAAAAGACAACTACAAAGATTGGGCAAAAGGGTTAAAAAATGCGGGTTATGCAACCGATCCAAAATATCCGGATAAGTTGATCGCTATTATCGAGCGGTATCAATTGGGGAAATACGATGCGGAAGTACTCGGGAAAGAATTCATTCCAATCAATACTAGCAATCAGGTATCGATGAATTCCGACTTCTATCAGGTGAGTCCAGGGGATACGTTATATTCAATTTCCAAGAAATTCAATATTTCTATTGACGAACTTCGTCGTAAAAACGATATTCAGAACAACGCCTTATCTGTAGGCCAGAATCTAAAAGTAAAATAAAATATGCTATATCAAAGAAGCAGCCAACTGTTTGCTGAAGCTGAAAAAGTGATTCCGGGAGGCGTTAATTCACCGGTGCGTGCGTTCAAAGCCGTTGGGGGAACGCCGATATTTGTCAAAAGTGCCAAAGGTGCTTATTTGTATGATGAAGACGGGAACCGTTTTATTGATTATATCAATTCATGGGGACCGATGATTTTAGGGCATGCGTATGAACCTGTTGTGAATGCTATCATCAGCAGAACCCAATTAGGTACTTCTTTTGGAGCACCGACTGCATTGGAAACTGAAATTGCCGCTTTGGCGATTGCGATGGTTCCTCATATTGAAAAGATTCGTTTTGTAAATTCCGGCACCGAAGCATGTATGAGCGCAATTCGATTGGCCCGAGGTTATACTAAAAAAGACAAGATCATCAAATTTGCCGGATGCTATCATGGCCATTCCGATTCTTTCCTAATTCTGGCGGGAAGCGGGGCGAGTACATTCGGAACACCAAACAGCCCTGGGGTTACAGCAGGAACTGCAAAAGATACGTTACTGGCGCGTTATAATGATTTGGAAAATGTGTCGGAGTTGATACAAGCAAATCCAAACGAGATAGCTGCCATCATTATCGAACCGGTTGCGGGAAATATGGGTTGCATTCCACCACATAAGGGATTTCTGGAAGGATTGCGACAATTGTGTTCTGAACATGCTATTCTTTTAATTTTTGATGAAGTCATGACTGGTTTCCGTTTAGCAAAAGGCGGTGTGCAGGAATTGTATGGTATTGAGGCGGATATCGTTACGTTCGGAAAAGTAATTGGTGGCGGTTTACCTGTTGGTGCTTTTGCTGCTCGTGCCGAAATCATGAATTATTTGGCACCATTAGGGCCGGTGTATCAAGCCGGAACTTTATCGGGAAATCCATTGGCGATGGCAGCCGGATTGGCCATGCTCAAAGCTCTGAATGAAGATTTAAACATTTATCAAAGGCTCGAAGAGAAGACGGCGTATCTTGAGAAGGGGATGCGGGAAGTGTTTTCCGAGCATACATTTGATTATACAGTTAATAGAGTTGGTTCGATGATCTCGGTTCATTTTGATGGTTCCCCGGTGACTGATTTTCAAACGGCGGCCAAAGGCGATACTGTGACTTTCAAAAAGTTCTTCCACGGATTGCTTCAGGAAGGGGTCTATATCGCTCCATCCGCTTACGAAACTTGGTTTATCACTGATGCGTTAACGTATGAAGATTTAGACTTTACAATGGCAGCTATTAGGAAAGTGGCGGCGACTTTATAAAATAAAAAAGCTCACTATTATAGTGAGCTTTTTTATTAATTGTAAATGCAGTTAGTTCGCTAACTGCTTTACCAAATCAGGATATTTCATTAATTCTTTTCGCTGAGCTTCGTTTAGGCCACTCATCAATTTGTGCTCGTATCCTTTGGAGGCGTTTTCTTTCTGTTCTTTTGTCAAAGTTGGGTCTGACATGGTGTTATGTTTCATTACCATTAAAGTCAGTAAATCCTTTTCTAAAGTAGCATCAATTTTAACTTTTGCAGTCAAAGCAGTGATGTCGTTTTTTGCAGCTTGTTCACTAGAAACTACTACTTTCTTTGCCTGTGCATTTGCATTTATGGAGAAAGCCAATAATAAAGTGACTAAAGCAATTAATTTTTTCATGGTTATTTAATTTAATTAATAAATCCAAATCTAATAGATTTTTGGGAGACGTCAAAATTATTTAATCATTATTCTGATTATTCCTTTTTCTCTTCTCTTTTTTCAGCTCTTCTTTCGGCTCTTTTCTCCATTTTTTTCTGCAGATGAGCCTTGTTATCGTTTCTCATTTTCTCCCAATTTTTATATTGTTCCGCAGTAAGGATTTTTTTGACTTTGGTTTTCATTCCCATCTCATCGTCCATTCTCTGGCTTTTTCTTTTGAATTGAGCATCCGCAGTAGGTTTGATTCCTTTTTCCCGTTCCTCTTTTCTTTCGGCCATTGCTTTCTCTCTTTTCGAGCTTTGCTCAGCAATCAATGGTGCCATTTCTTTTTGTTGGGATTCGTTGAGACCTAATTCCATTGTTAATTTTTTAAGGCGCAACTGATTTCGTTGTTCCGGAGATAGTCGTTC
>JBBRXW010000267.1:0-3427 GCA_038238295.1 Flavobacteriales bacterium
AGTGCCTCAATATGTTGTAGGGAAGCGCCGGTTATTGGAAGTTGCGCATACTGCTTTTTCAAAACCGAAACAAGCACGTTTCGGTGTTGCTGGCTGAACTGCGCCTGTTTTTCAAGAATTTGGGCTTCAAAATTTTCGAGCGTAGGAAACCTGTTGTATAAGGGCTGGAGATCGGGTTTTTGATTCAAATAATCTTCCATTAATGGAATAAAATAACCCGATTCTTGATAGGTAATACTGTCAGTTGGCATACGATTAAATTCAAAAATTTTGAAAAATTAGCGAAAA
This sequence comes from Flavobacteriales bacterium, assembly GCA_038238295.1. GTDB lineage: Bacteria > Bacteroidota > Bacteroidia > Flavobacteriales > Flavobacteriaceae > Flavobacterium. Next base: position 289 of record JBBRXW010000267.1, read on the forward strand.
GTAAAGGTAGTTTTTTTGGTTTTAACAAAGGGTTGTGTAGCCGTATTTTTATCTTTTTAAAGTAAAATGCCCTTTGAATATTTTTCCGTTTTCACGCATAACCACAAACCAATAATCATCGGAAGGCAATGGATGTCCAGAATAATTTCCATCCCATCCCGGCGAATTGGCATCGAGTTCCTGGATGAATTTTCCATAGCGATCAAACAATCGGATCTTCAGGTGCGGTTCTTTTTCGGACAATTTTATTTTCCATAAATCATTATAGCCGTCATCATTTGGGGTAAAGAAATTCGGATAATTCAACAAGTACACTTCATCCGAAATGGTTCCGCAATGATTTTTGTCCCGAATGTAGATCTCGTAAGTTCCGCACCATAAATCGCTAAACGTATTGCTGTCCTGATAATTTTCATTATCTAATGAATATTCATAATCGCCCAAACCGCTTACATTAATAGTAATGGTATTGTTATAGTTTGTCCAATCGATGGTCTGTACACTCATTATCGTCGCTGGGTTGGATAACACTACTGTGAAATTCTTGGTCGTCGAACAAATCCGGGTGCCATGAATCTGCGTGACCGTCACACTGTAATTTCCCGGTTGAAAAAAGGTAACCGTTGCTGTTGTTGCACCCGTAGACCATAAGTAACTATCGAATCCGCCGCCGGCATAGAGTGTGACAAAACTGTTCTCACAAAGAATTTCACTATCCCGGATAGGAATTACAGGAACGTCTAACAATGTTAAAGATAATACGGCAATTTTATGGCAACCGTTAGTAGAGTCGACCCTTACATAAATGGTATTCAGCCCTGAAGCGATCGAAGTTGTTGTAGTCAATTGAAGACTTGCCGTTTCATTTTCCGCGGCATCCAAAGTCGAATAATAGCGTATCGTATGTGACACGTTCGCCAAAAGAATGTTGGAAGTATACGGAGCCAAATTCACTCTTTCGGTACCATCATTTAGTTCATCGCAGAGAATGTCGGCATAATCATTTGTGACAAAGAAAGGATCGATTTCAATAAAATGAGGATAGGAGGTACAACCCGCACTATTTTGTATCATGATATAATAAAACTGTCCCGGAATAAGGTTTGTAAGCACCGGATTGATGGTCCATGTATCTCCACCATCAAAACTATAGAAAGCTGCTGGTGTTGTAATTCTAATCGAACCTGACGAATTACAATCTGGCTGTACGACTGTATATGTTGGTGTACTCAAATAATCCGAATCCAGGTAAACAGAAACATATTGTGACTCGCATCCAATAAAATTTCGGATCATGATATAATAATATCCCGAAGCTAGATTAGTAGCTGTGGGATTAGACGACCAAGTACTGCCGCCATCAAAACTATATTGTGCCGCTGGAGTCGTAATGGTGATAGTGCCGATATTGCCGCAATACGGATTGACGGTCGAGTAGGTGGGATCCGGAAGGTAAAAATTTTGAAGGTAAATAAACTCATTCGCTGTGACGCAACCCAAATCATTCTTGATGGCGATATAATAATAACCCGGATTCAAATTGGAAGCAGTAGGATTCGTAGTCCAAGTATCGCCGCCGTCAAAACTGTATTCTGCTGCCGGAGTTGTAATCGTAATACTGCCACTGGCACCACATATTGGATTTACTATGGTATACTGTGGGGCGATATCTAAATAAAAAGGATACAAATAAACATACCTTGACCCCGATTCGCAGCCTTGTGCATCCCTGATTTTAACGATGTAAATTTCAGGAACCAAATTAGAGGCTATAGGATTCGTCGTCCAAGAAACACCATCATCAAAACTATATAAAGCGGCTGGAGTAGTAATCGTAATAGACCCTCCCGTGCCGCATACTGGCTGTATCACAGTAAAGTTAGGGTCGGAAATATATACTCTGTAAATTGTGATTTGTATCGAAGAGGACTCGCATCCATTGCTATCCTTGACTTTAATTAAATAATTGCCTGGCTGGAGATTATTAGCGACATTGCTGGTGACCCAGGTGAGGCCGTCATCATAACTGTATTGAGCTGCTACCGCACTGGTTATGGTTACTGAACCTGTGCCATCACAAGTGGTGGGCTGAATGAGTGAATAATCAGAATAAGATAGTAGCTGTGGCTCGATAATATTCACACCCGCTGCCGAAGAAATACAGCCATTGGCCGTTTTTATTTTAATATAATGAACGCCTAATGCCAATCCGTTTTGGGTCGATGAATTTTGCCAAGTCGCACCATTATCGAAACTATATTGTGCTGCTGGCGTCGTAATTGTAATCGATCCGGAGTTGATTATACAATTCGGCTGCACCGTAGTATATGCGGGAGCAGAAATGATGTTGCTTATCAATGTGCTTGAACTGATATAACAGGTCCCGCCGTCAGTGACCTTCACCGAATACGTTCCGAGACTTGTGGCAAAAGGAGGAACCGCATAACTGCTGTTGGTAGCACCTACAATGGCAATCCCATTTTTATACCATTGGTAGGTTTCACTTCCGGAAAAGGTACTGGTCAAGTTGGCATTCAGCACTAAATTATCATCACAATAAATTCCGGATTGACTGATGTTGACTCCAAAAGAAGCGGCCGTATTCAATAATAAGTTATCATATAGGAAATAGGAATAGGAAGATTCATTGCTATATGAAGGAGGCAACACTTCCGGAGCTCCAATCATGATAGCATTAATATCAAATGTAGGAGTAAATGAAATGGTAATATCGCTCCAAATCGAAGCCGGCGTGTAACTGACCTCGCCAATTTTCACCCAAGTGGGATCGGCAATATTGGGACTGTACACCGTATTGATGGGCAGATTGTTCCCATTGGCGCAACCATACAGCGTAATATTTAAAGTTTCGAAATCTTCAGCCGTATCGTTATTTGATAATTCGCCATAGCCGAATGCCGCTAAAAAAGCGATATTTAATGTCAATTGGTAATTGGTTCCGGTCAACATCGGAGACAGCAACTTGGTCCCTAAGTATTCTTTCCAATTTGGAAGAAAATGAGTGCCTGCGACTCCATTACCATCTGGGAAATTATCGAGCCCAATGGTGGTAATTGCCGGAAACATATATCCACATTTATTATGGTAATCGGAAGTAGCCGATGTGGCCTGAATCCAC
>JBBRXW010000268.1:0-3427 GCA_038238295.1 Flavobacteriales bacterium
AGTGATGTCACGGAGCGAAGGAACTTTCTTGATCGGGCGGTTGATGACTTCCTTAAAATGATCAGCGGTTTCAAAAATCAGCCGGATATCTTCGGGCTGAAGGTATTTGATTCCTAATAAATGATGGACACTTAACTCGCTCATATCAGATAATTGGTGGGTGGTTATTGGTGATTGGGCTGAGATATACGGCATCTTCTCCGTCCTGTTCTGCCCAGCATACTTTTACTTTTTCATTGTTGATTGCGTCCACCTGACGGCCGCGATAATCTGGCTGGATTGGCAGATGGCGGCTGAAACGTCGGTCGATGAGCACCAGCAGCTCAATCTCAGAGGGTCTTCCAAAAGATTGAATGGCGGTCAGTGCGGAACGAATACTTCTACCAGTATATAAAACGTCATCAATGAAAATGACCTTTTTATCATCAACTATAAAATTGAGTTGCGTTTTACTGGCTTCGATGGGTTTGTCAGTCCTGCGGAAATCATCGCGGAAAAAAGTAATGTCTAGAAATCCTAAAGTAATTGCTTTAACCGCGTATTCTTTTTCAAGGAGGATTTTGAGGCGTTCCGCTAGAAAAGTCCCTCGTGGCTGAATGCCTATTAAAATGGTATTGGAAAAATCGAGATGCTTTTCTATCAGTTGACAGGCCAAACGGTGCAATATGATATTGACTTCTTTTGAGGTGAGCAATATTTTTTGACTCATAGCGAAGTGTTGTTTGGGTGGTAAAAATAGGAAAAAAACTTGGATTTCTTCTGCGAAAAAAAGTTTGTCATTCCCATTTTCATTTTTAAATGAAATGTACTATGCTATACTTATTTGTATATATTTGGATAAACTTACTCTTATGAATCGCCAATTACTCTTTATTTTATTTACATTTTTTACTTTTAATGCCTTTTCACAAGAGATTTGCAACAATGGAATTGATGACGATAACGACGGTCTTATCGATTTGAATGACAGCGATTGTTCCTGCTCAACGGCTACTGCAGTCCCATCATTAATCCCCAACCCTTCTTTCGAAGATATCGATTATTGCCCGAATGATATATCACAACTCGATGCCGCCTCCATATGGATTCAGGCAACAATTCCGACCACAGATTATTTCAATACCTGTGGCTATGTCAACAATGCCGGCTTGCTTCCTTTTCCTGATGGAAATGCTGCCGTAGGCACTTTTTTTAACAACGGCTGGCAGGAATATCTTGGCGCTTGTCTTTTGTCGCCCATGTTGGCAGGAACCAACTATCAGATAAAATTTAATATCGCTTCCAAGCCCGCCACTGGGCTAGTCTATTTAGGAAATGGTGGAGTCATTAATTATGGACCGGTAGATATTACGCTCTACGGAGCTACTAATTGCAACAGTATGCCAGTTAATACAACGGGATGTCCGCATGATGCTAATCCCAATTGGGTAGTTTTGGGTACCGCTAACTATACACCAGTGGGGACGTGGGGAGTGCTGACCATTTCCTTTACTCCAACGGCAAATATCAATGCCATTATTTTAGGAAGCCCTTGCAATTTGCCTCCAGACTATCATACGTATTCCGATGCTAATGGCGATTTTTTTGCACCGTATTTTTATTTTGATAATTTAATCCTGAACAAAACTACTTTTTTTAATCAGGTCAGTGTGACTACAACCGGTGGATTTTGTACGAACAATGTGGTTTTAAATAGTGCTATTTTAAACCCAAATAACCCACCAAATTACACCTACCAATGGTATCTCAATGGTGTGGCGATTGCCGGGGCTATCGGCCCTTCGTATTCGATCACCAATTATAATGCGTCGAATTCTTATGTAATTGGGGTTGTCGATGGTGCCAACTGCTTTGTAAGCAATGCCATCGGTCTATCTGCCATCGTTCCTGCAAAACCTATAGTTGTCACGCCTGTTAATTATTGCCAGAATGATAGTACACATCCGCTGGCTGCCATCGGAAGTAACTTATTGTGGTATTCAACACCTACTGGTGGAAGCGGTAGTATTGCGGTTCCAACACCTTCCAGCGCCACAACCGGGACTTTCACTTATTACGTCAGCCAAACCTGTGGATTGGAAAGCCTTCGGGAAAAAATAGTGGTTATCGTAAAACCTGTCATCAATCCTAATTTCCCGACGATCAATCCACTTTGCTTTGGTACTGTTCCTCCTAATTTAAATGGAATTGCACCAAATGGGATTTCAGGAATATGGACACCGGCTCAAATCAATCCGAATCAAGATGGAACCTATGTCTTCCATCCTATTGTCACCGATTGTTCTTTCGATCAGACTCTGAATGTAGATGTTATTGAACCTCTCGATTATAGCGTTGAAGGCGGCTGTGATAACGGAAACTATTTCTTGACTGCAGTGTCACACGGAGAAGCTTTAAATATCAATACTATGACCTTTCAGTGGTCGGATGATGCCGGAAATACCATCGGAAACAATCAACCGTCCATTGATATTACTGCAATTATTGACGCCACTGAGAATGAAGCGGTTTTTCCTCTAAATTATACCTTAACAATTACGGACGAAAACGGCTGCTCGACACCAAAAAGCAAACGTATTGAAAAGATTTTCTGCAAAATACCAAAAGGAATTTCACCAAATGGAGATAGCGATAATGAGTTTTTTGATTTGCGTGGACTCAATGTCAAACGCCTGGAAATCTTCAACCGCTATGGCGTTAAAGTTTACACTAAAGACAACTATACCGTAGAATGGAAAGGCCAAACCGATACCGGAAAAGAATTGCCGGATGCCACCTATTATTATTATCTCGAATTTGAAACCGGCCAGCCCAAAACCGGCTGGGTTTATTTAATTCACTAAAAAATCCTGCAGCTGAAGGATTTTTTTAAGAGTACATTTTTGTTCTCAATTCTTGTACTTTCTCATCATCGAGATAATCATCAAAAGTCATGTAACGGTCAATCGCCCCTTTCGGCGTCAACTCTACTACCCTGTTTCCTACAGTTTGCGCAAACTCGTGATCATGAGTCGTGAAAATAACCGAGCCTTTGAAGTTTTTCAACGAATTATTGAATGCTGTAATCGATTCTAAGTCTAAGTGATTTGTAGGTTCATCAAGCATCAATACGTTAGCACGCTCCATCATCATGCGCGACAACATGCAACGCACTTTCTCGCCACCAGATAATACGCGACTGGTTTTTAGCGCTTCTTCACCCGAAAAAATCATTTTTCCAAGGAAGCCGCGGATATTAACTTCCTCACGCTCTTCTTCGGTTTTCGCCCATTGACGCAACCAATCTACCAACGTGTAATCATTTTCAAAAAAAGAATGGTTGTCGAGTGGTAAATAAGCCTGATTAGTAGTAACTCCCCAATCATAGGTCCCAGAATCTGCCTTTTGATGACCATTTAATATTTCATAAAAAGCTGTCGTGGCGCGC
>JBBRXW010000269.1:0-3425 GCA_038238295.1 Flavobacteriales bacterium
GCCCGTTGCTCTTCCGCCGGAAGCTCGCTGGAGGTGCTGACGGAAGGACAACTCATGAGCGTGCGCGAGAAACCGAGCGAGACGGCCACCAACCCGAATCGCTCCGCCTGCAGCCGCTCCGCCAGCACTCGTGCCCGCTCAGAGGTGCCGCAGTCCACGGTGATCATGCCGCCGAACCCGTAGCCCGGGTTGGCCAGCTCGCGCATCCGCGCGTGGTCGGGGTGCGACGCGAGCCCGGGATACACCAGCGGGACGCCGGCCTCCGCCATCCGCGCGGCCAGGGCGGCGGCGGCGCGCGAGTGGGCCTGCATCCGGATGGCCAGGTGATCCAGGAAATCCTGGACCGGTAGATGTTCAACAAATGACTACTGACGATAATGGTTTGAATTACCATATTGATAATATCGTATTGACTGTTGGATCTGCTAAGTTCAGAACAAACAATGCTTGGACAGTTAACTATGGTTCCAATACTTTCCCAACAGGAACAGGTACACAAGGCGGGGCAGATATTCCAGTTTCTACTGCAGGTACTTACAATATCTTATTGAATAGAGCGACTGGAGAATACAACTTCCAAGATTTGTTAGCAACCTCGACGTTCAATACTTCAAATTTCAAAGTATATCCAAACCCAACACAAAACGTTTGGAACTTTACTTCAGTGAAACAAGCCATCGAAACGATTCAAATCGTGGATGTTTTAGGTAAAACGGTGATGACTGTTTCTCCTAAAGAATTGTCTGCTAGCGTAGACGCTTCAAGCTTGACAAGAGGATTGTATTTCGCTAAAATTGCCACAGTAAATGCTACTGAAACAGTAAAATTGATGAAAAACTAAAGACTTGTTTACTATTAATGAGAATCCCTTACTACATGGTAGTAAGGGATTTTTTTTGGAATAAACCGCAGAATACATTTTAATATTTGATTATTAAAACCTATTTTTGCACGCAAATTAAAAACAAAAAAATGGCAACGAATAGAACATTCACAATGATTAAACCTGATGCGGTTGAAAACGGTCACATCGGAGGAATTTTAAATATGATTACAGAAGGTGGTTTCAAAATTGTTTCTTTGAAATTAACACAATTGACAGTAGCCGACGCACAGAAATTTTATGAAGTACATGCTGCAAGACCTTTCTACGGAGAATTGGTTGAATTTATGTCACGTGGTCCAATCGTAGCTGCTATTTTGGAAAAAGACAATGCTATCGAAGATTTCAGAACATTGATCGGTGCCACAAATCCTGCTGATGCAGCTGAAGGAACTATCCGTAAAAAATACGCAAAATCTATCGGAGAAAATGCGGTTCACGGATCGGATAGCGATGAGAACGCGGCGATTGAAGGTGCCTTTCACTTTGCTGGAAGAGAGCAATTCTAATCAGCCTCTTTTCGTTTCTAGATTTCTTAGAGTATGAGATCAATGCTATAAATAATAAAAATCCCGTTTCAAATTGGAACGGGATTTTTTATCTATGTTTGAAAAATTAAAAGTCGCAGATGGGTCAAAATATTTTTGAAGTGTATCATCTCAAAACAACTTCCTTCACGACTTCCCGCTGCAATTCTTCATTAATCATCTTAATGATTTTGTCTTTCCCATAACTCAATTCTTCACGCAACACCGCAGAAGTCAATTCGACATACAAAGTCGATCCTTTGAGTAGAACAGCTTTGGTATAATTGTTTACGCCTTTGCCCATCAAATTCTTCCAAGCATCGCCTACAACAACTTGATTGATTCCCGGCTGCAGTTTATTCGTGTCAATGATTTCCTTCAACACATCGCCGATTAAGCTTTCGTTACTAAGTCTTCTTGCCATTAGATATAATATTAATTGGTGCTGCTCTTTTGTAATGGTATTCCTTTTTAGAATCATTGATTATCACCAGTTCCTGATCGGAAATCGAAACTAATTCTTCTTTCCATTTTGAAAAAGATGTCGAATAATAAAGGTAAAATTTCTCATTCTCTTCTTTGATGGTTACTTTTTCAAAGGCATCATTCACGAGAAAAGTCCCGTCAAGTTGCGGCATCACTTTCTTTCGAATTCCCTTGTCACCCTTAATTTGAAAATAATCAAACGTTTCGTTGCTGCCAAATTTCTTTTCTTTTCCATCAGGGAAAACCACCTTTTCAATTTCCCAATACCCATTGATTGTAACAATGTCAGCCGAGGCTACTTTTTGATGGCAGGAAAATGTTAGTGCCAAAAAAAGGGCAAATAGAAATGCTTTCTTCATAATGCAATGGAGCTAAAAAGTACCGTCTAATTTAAATGAAAAAAAGGACATTATCGTTAAAAATAAGGTCCCGTTTTAAAAAATTTTATCGAAGATTATTTGAAGAACGAATCGACAAATTCATATTTATTAAACACCTGTAAATCTTCTATTCCTTCACCAACTCCAATATATTTTACCGGTATTTGAAATTGATCCGAAATCCCTATGACCACACCGCCTTTCGCCGTTCCATCTAATTTTGTAACCGCAAGACAGGTAACTTCGGTGGCAGCGGTAAATTGTTTTGCTTGTTCAAAAGCATTTTGTCCGGTAGAACCATCTAAAACCAATAGCACATCGTTCGGCGTATCCGGCACTACTTTTTGCATGACGCGTTTGACTTTGGTTAATTCGGTCATCAAATTGACTTTATTGTGCAACCGCCCGGCAGTATCGATGATGACGATGTCGGCATCTTGCGCTACGGCGCTCTGTAATGTATCGAAAGCTACGGAGGCTGGATCACTTCCCATTTGTTGTTTTACAAGCGGCACACCTACTCTATCCGCCCAAACTTGTAACTGATCGATGGCAGCAGCACGGAATGTGTCGGCAGCCCCTAAAACGACGGAATAGCCTTGTTTTTTGAATTGATGTGCGAGTTTCCCTATCGTTGTGGTTTTCCCAACGCCGTTAACGCCAACAATCATTAGAACATAAGGTTTGATATGGACCGGAATAACGAAATCGGTCGCTTCGCCTAAATTCGTTTCTGATAATAAAGCAGAAATTTCTTCACGCAGGATTAGATTGAGTTCATCGGTTCCAAGGTATTTATCCTCAGCGACGCGTTTTTCGATGCGTGTAATGATTTTAAGTGTGGTTTCTACACCGACATCGGACGATACGAGGATTTCTTCTAAATTATCGAGGACTTCATCATCGACCTTTGATTTGCCGGCAACGGCTTTTGTTAATTTGGAGAAAAAAGACGTTTTTGATTTCTCTAAACCTTTGTCTAATGTTTCTTTGACTTCTTCGGTGAAGCTGGATTCTTTTTTGTCGGAGGAAAATATTCTTTTGAAAAAACTCATGGTTTGGATCTTTAGATAATTAGATCTTTAGACTTTAGATTCCCGATGAAACGGTCAATCTTAGCCCCGATAGCAATGGAAATCCTTTTGTGCC
>JBBRXW010000270.1:0-3418 GCA_038238295.1 Flavobacteriales bacterium
AACGCAAACCCGACGCGCTATTCCGAACAACGTATACATATACGACCAACAATAAAAAGTTTATTTTCAAACCGAATGTTTTGTTTTTATACCATTTAGGGGAAGACACCTACGAAACGATTTTCGGAAACAGGGAAGCAATTTCGGGCTCTAGCGGTTTGACGATTAATGGTAATTTGATTGGCGCATATCAAATCAATAAAAAAAACAGCATCGAATTGTCATTGGCAACACCATTTGTGGTGCGGACGATTCGCCCCGATGGACTAACGCGTTCCTTCACGGCAGGATTGATTTACAAGACATCATTTTAAAAGAAAAACCCTTCCAATACTATTGAAAGGGTTTTATTTTTTTATAATAATCCTTAAATTCCGGCAATCGCCTTCATCTCATTCATAATGCGAACCGCTAATTCATCCGCCAACGCTTGGGTCTGTGCTTCTGTGTAAATTCGAATAATTGGCTCTGTATTCGATTTTCTCAAATGCACCCAATTGTCAGCAAAGTCGATTTTGACCCCGTCTATTGTTGAGATATTTTCACTTTTGTATTTCACGGCCATCGCTTCCAAAATCGCATCAACATCAATTTGAGGCGTCAATTCGATTTTATTTTTACTCATATAATACTGCGGATAACTGGCTCTCAATTCGGCAACAGTCTTATCCATACCCGCCAAATACGTCAAAAACAATGCGACGCCCACCAAACTATCGCGACCGTAATGCAGCTCTGGATAAATGATGCCACCATTGCCTTCGCCACCAATAATCGCTTTGGTTTTCTTCATCAATTCGACCACATTCACTTCCCCTACGGCACTCGCCTGATAGCTTCCGTTGTGTTTGTTTGTGATGTCACGCAATGCACGTGATGACGACATATTCGAAACGGTATTTCCAGACGTTTTACTCAACACGTAATCGGCACAAGCCACTAAAGTATATTCCTCGCCGAACATTTCGCCATCATTCGAGATGAATGCGAGCCGGTCGACATCAGGATCGACAACAATTCCAAAATCAGCTTTTTCTTCCAAAACCAATTTGCAGATGTCGCCCAAATGTTCTTTCAATGGTTCCGGATTATGTGGAAAATGACCGTTCGGTTCGCAATATAATTTCACGACTTCAACACCCATTTGTTCTAAAAGATTAGGAATGACGATACCTCCCGAAGAATTGACACCATCAACCACCACTTTGAATTTTCTTTTCGCGACCGCTTCCGCATCGACCAAAGGCAGATTCAAAACTTCATCGATATGAATATCCATGTAAGCACTGTTCATTGTAATTTCTCCCAAACTATCGACATCCGAAAAATCGAATGCTTCGGCTTCTGCAATTGCTAAGATTTTCGCTCCATCGGCACCACTTAGGAATTCGCCTTTTTCATTCAATAACTTCAATGCATTCCACTGCTTCGGATTATGGGAAGCCGTAAGGATAATACCGCCATCTGCGTGCTCTAACGGAACAGCGATTTCTACGGTTGGTGTTGTTGACAAACCCAAATCAATCACATCGATGCCCAAACCTATCAACGTATTGACGACCAAATTGTGAATCATTGGACCTGATATACGCGCATCACGGCCTATAACAATCGTCAGTTTTTCTTTTTTGGTGTTATTTTTCATGAAGGTTCCGTAAGCTGAGGCAAATTTTACGGCATCAACAGGCGTTAGGTTATCGCCCACTTTTCCACCGATGGTGCCGCGGATTCCAGATATAGATTTGATTAAAGTCATTGGATATATTTTAAATGTTGAATGTTCTCGTTCCGAATTGTTGCAAATATAATAACTGACGGTTGAAAAGTGATTTAAAATTTAAAATTCATCATTTAAAATTACTAAATTGTGCCTATGAACTTCCTAGCACATATCTATCTTTCGGACGATAATGATTTCATTAAAATTGGCAATTTCATCGCGGACAGCATTCGTGGAAAACAGTATGAGCATTTACCAATTGACATCCAAAGAGGAATTGTGTTGCACCGTGCCATCGATACTTATACCGACAGCCATCCTGTTTTTAGACAAAGCACCAAAAGACTGCACGAGCGCTACCACCACTATGCCGGAGTAATTGTAGATGTATTTTACGATCATTTTCTAGCCAAAAACTGGTCGAAATATTCCGAAGAACCACTCGATGATTTTGTAGGACGGTTTTACCAATCTTTGCAGGATCATTTTGAACTGCTGAATGAAAAAACGCAAAATATGGTGCCGTATATGATCAAATACAATTGGCTGGTGAATTATCAATATAAGGAAAGCATTGCACGAATACTATTTCAAATGGACCAGCGCACAAAAAACAATTCCCAGATGCAATATTCTATTGAAGAATTGGATCAATTTTATTCTGAATTCGAAGCGGAATTTACGTTGTTTTTTGAAGATTTGAAAACCTATGTCAATCAAAAATTAATAGCATTATGAAATTAAAAAGCTGCATCGCCATTTTTCTATTACTCTTTTTGATTTCATTAAATACCACAGCACAAAAAGGTCTTATCGCATCGAAAGCGATGGTCGTTTCCTCTCGTGAGGAAGCTTCGCAGATTGGCATCGAAATCATGAAAAAGGGAGGCAATGCTTTTGATGCAATGATGGCAACCGAACTCGCCTTGGCCGTCGCCTATCCGTATGCCGGAAATATCGGTGGCGGTGGCTTTATGGTCTATCGGAAAGCCAATGGAGAAAACGGCGCGCTTGATTACCGCGAAAAGGCGCCTATGAAAGCCAGTAAAAATATGTATCTCGACAAAAACAATGAAGTGATTCCGAATCTCAGCGTCAACGGAGCTTTTGCCATTGGTGTTCCAGGAACTATCGCCGGCGTTTTTGCTGTGCATGAAAAATTCGGAAAACTTCCCATTGAAACCATCATGCAACCCGTGATTGCCTTAGCTGAAAAAGGAGTTGTCGTAACCGAAAAACAGGAAAAGCAAATCCAGTCGTACCAGAAAGACATAATCGCTGTTAGCGGCAGCCAAACCTTATATGCACAAAAATTTAAAATCGGCGATACAATAAAGTATCCGGCATTAGCAGCAACACTGACTCGGATTATGAAAAATGGTGTCGAAGAATTTTATAAGGGAGAAACCGCACAGAAAATTGTTGCCTGTATTCAAAAAAACGGTGGCATTATTTCACTAGAAGATCTTTCAAAATATCAAGTGAAATGGCGAAAGCCTATCACCTTCCATTACAAAGATTTAAAAATTATTTCGATGTCGCCGCCTTCCAGTGGAGGAATAACATTAGAACAAATCATGAAAATGGTCGCGCCGTATCCAATCAAAAAATACGGGCACAACAGTGAAAAATACATCCAATTACTGACCGAGGCAGAACGTCGCGCATATGCCGACAGAAATTATTTTTTAGGCGACC
>JBBRXW010000271.1:0-3399 GCA_038238295.1 Flavobacteriales bacterium
ACAAAGGAGGTCACCACAGCGCTAATCGATAAAGTGCTCGTTTCCGGAAAAACAAAAATAGTGACATAGAACATCAGGATGTAGGAAAACCAAATGAAAGCGGTATGGAAAAAATATTCCCATTTTTTTTGCATATGAACGATGCTCAAAACGCCTTCTTTGAGTCCGGAGACTTTCTCTTTTAAAGAAAGGATGTATTTCGATTTCGAGTATTTATAAATCAATACTGATATGACGAAGAACACTATTCCCAAGCCAACAAGTAAGAGTAATTTGCCTACCGGAATTTTATCGAGAATAAATGATTTGACGATTTTGAACTGCAAGAAAACCGATAGCAGCATAAACAGGAATAGGACAATCATGTCGATGATCCGTTCAGCGACGATACTTCCGAAACCTTTATCGAATGGAATATTGTTGTATTTCTTAACTATTAATGCGCGAGAAATCTCTCCAGATTTCGGCACCGTCAGATTCAATACATACCCGATACTGACCGCCATAAAATTATTCAAGAACGAAGATTGGTAACCCATATGCTCTAACGAAAATTTCCAGCGATAGGCACGCGACGCATTCCCTAAAACCGCAATGCAGGCCGCAATAAAAATATAACCATATTTGGCATTTTTGAAATAGCTTTTGATTTCAAGAATCTGCGCCGGAGAAAATTTATTATACGTATAAAAAATCAAGTAAACGCCCAATAACACTGGAACTACAATCGATAACCATCGCGTAATCTGAGTTTTTATATACTGAAATAAGCGGTTGTTTTTGATAGTTTCAGCAGCGAAATCTTCGGTAGTATTCTGGCGCCCTGTTTTTTTCATACTGGTTTCAAGACTACGTTAAAGAATTGTCTTTCTCATTAGGAAAAACCAATGAAGGCTTGAATTTTTTAGCCTCTTCCAATTCTAAAATTCCGAAAGACATGATAATGATAATGTCGCCTTTCTGGACTTTTCTAGCCGCGGGGCCGTTTAGAATGATATCGCCGCTGTTGCGGTTTCCTTTTATTGCGTAAGTATCGAAACGCTCGCCATTGTTGATATTAACAATAGAGACCTTTTCTCCTTCGATGATGTTCGAGGCATCCAATAAGGTTTCGTCGATAGTAATACTGCCAATATAATTCAGATCGGCGCCGGTAACGGTAACACGATGAATTTTCGATTTTACAACTTCAATTTGCATGGGCCAAAGGTAATTAATTAAGTGAAAGCGTGTCGATCAATCGGATTTTACCCATAAAAACAGCAATGAAAGCGCGGTACTTTTTCTTCTTATTTTTTCGAATACAAGGCAGTAAAGTCGCTTCATCGGCAATCTGGAAATACTCTAAGGAAATGTTCGGGTTTTTCTCGAACGCTTTTGTAACCCATTCAGAAATGACAGCAGCGCTTTTGGTATGAAATTTTAATCGGGAGGATTTCAATGTTTTATAGATAATGGCGGCTTCTTTTTTCTCTGTGGCTGACAACCTTTCGTTGCGCGAGCTCATCGCCAGTCCGTTGGATTCTCTATAAATAGGGCAGCCGATAATAGTGACCGGCATCCTAAATTTTTGGACCATTTTTTTTACGATTTGCAACTGTTGGAAATCTTTTTCACCGAAGTAAGCATGGGTTGGATGGATGATTTCAAAAAGCCTTTTAACAATCGTTCCGACACCATCGTAATGCCCAGGGCGAAATTGTCCTTCCATCTGGTTTTCGAGACCATCAAAGTCGAAATGTTCGGAAATGGTTTTACCTTGATAGATATCCTCGACCGTTGGAGCATAAACGAGAATAGCGCCGGATACCGTTTTGATTTTTTCGATATCATTATTGAGAGTGCGCGGGTATTTCGCTAAATCTTCCGGGTTGTTGAATTGCGTTGGGTTTACAAAAATACTGATGACCGTCAGCGCATTGTTGCCGATAGATTCTTCGAGCAATGACAAATGACCTGCATGCAAGGCACCCATAGTAGGAACAAAACCGATCGTCGTATTGGGCTTGGAAACCGCCTTCAAATGAGCTTTTAAATCGACCTGTTTTGTGAAAATATGCATAGAAGTATTTTGTAATAAGGTGCAAACTTAAGATTTTAGTTATTAACTGCATAAATTTTTGTAATTTTGCCTGTTTTTTGTTGACAATAAGTAAAAGTAAATTTCAATATGGAGGATAAGAGGATATTATACGTATCATCTGAAGTGGTGCCTTATTTGGCTGAAAACGAGGTTTCGTTGATGTCGTACGATGTGCCAAAAATGATTAATGATCAGGGAGGGCAGATTCGGATTTTTATGCCTAGATACGGGAATATTAATGAACGAAGACATCAGTTGCATGAAGTAATCCGGTTGTCCGGAATGAACCTAGTCGTCAATGATTTAGATATGCCACTAATCATTAAAGTAGCTTCTATCCCAAAAGAAAGAATACAGGTTTATTTTATCGATAACGATGAATATTTCAAGCGAAAAGCCACTTTTACAGATGAGGAAGGAACGTTGTATCCGGATAATGACGAACGCGCTATTTTCTTTGCGAAAGGAGTTGTCGAAACGGTAAAAAAACTCAACTGGGTTCCGGATATTATCCATGTTCATGGTTGGATGGCCGCGATGCTTCCGATTTATATGAAGCATTATTATAAAGACGAAGCCTTATTCGCAGATACTAAGATTGTCACTTCAATTTACAGCCAGTCTTTTGATGGGAATCTCGATATCGAAATGATCAATAAAGTTAAGTTCGATGGCATTCCGGCAGATGCGATAAAGCATTTGGCAACTCCGGATTATGAGCACATCCTCATGGCTTCTATCGACCATTCCGATGCGGTGATTATTGCGTCTGAAAACCTGTCGTCAAGTTTAACAAAATATATAGAGTCATCAGGCAAACCTTTTTTACCTTTCACACCGAAAGATAAATTCGCAGAAGCGTATACTAATTTCTATAAAAATACGGTTCTTTAAATCAAAAATATTACAAGCTATTATGTATAAAATGCTTTTTAAAAATTCCCTTTTTTTCACACTACTGATTCTCTTTACGGCTTCCTGTGATAATAATTTTAATGAATTGGGTTCAGATATCGTTGGGAATGATCATTTTGAATATGGCGATCTTGAAACTTATGAAGTGAATGCCTTTAATGACACCAGTACAGCAGGAGATAAGAATTTAGGTGCGGTAGAATCGTTAGACCTCCCGACGAACGCTTTGGGAATTTATGACAATCCGGTCTTTGGTTTGGTAAAAGCCCATTTGGCGACACAAATACTGATGGCTACACCAAATCCAGCGATTGGTGCTGCTCCGGTATTAGACAGTGTGGTTCTTTCGATTCCTTATTATAGCAAAAAAACAGATACGGATTCCGATGGCGCAGGAGTAT
>JBBRXW010000272.1:0-3366 GCA_038238295.1 Flavobacteriales bacterium
GAAGAACTCCGATGGTTGTTGGTCAGAAGCACAATCGCTATCATCATCATGGCATTTGCTACTTATTTTATCAGTGACTGGCTGTTTGACACCGTGATTTTCGGACCAACACGGGTAACTTTTTTTACCTACCAATACTTCTGTGAACTGTCGCATCAATTAGGTTTTGCGCAAAGCATCTGCATCACCGAAATGCCTTTCATCATCCAGAATACCGAGATGGAAGGGCAAGTCAATATGTTTGTATGGATGTGTTTACTGGCCGGATTTATTCTAAGTTTTCCTTATATTTTATGGCAGGTATGGAATTTCATCAGCCCAGCATTATACGAGAAAGAACGAAAAAGTGCACGCGTATTCCTGTTCTTTTCATCACTGCTTTTCTTTCTGGGCGTTGTCTTTGGCTATTATGTCGTCATTCCAATGTCGGTCAATTTTGTCGCCACCTTTTCGGTCAGCAAAATGGTCGTCAATCAATTTACGCTCGAATCCTATATCGGAATGTTCAAAACCAGCATCATTGCCAGTGGCCTATTTTTCGAATTGCCAATTATCATTTATTTTTTGACGAAACTGGGTTTGGTGACGCCTTCATTTTTGAGAAAATACTGGAAATATTCCGTAGTCATCATATTAATAATTGCCGCCATTGTCACGCCGCCGGATGTGGTGAGTCAATTGATTGTGGCAATTCCGATGTTATTAATCTATGAAGCCAGTATCCTGATTTCGGTACTGGTGTATAAAAAAAGACAAAGAGAAAATGGCTGATTTAGTAAATGAATTCAATGAATATCGCGCCAAAATGAACGAAAAGTTATTGGCCGATAACAATAAGATCGTGAAACGAATTTTCAATCTCGATACCAATGCCTATGCAGCTGGTGCTTTAGATGTGAAGACAAAAGAATTGTTGGGGTTAGTTGCATCCACGGTTTTACGCTGCGACGATTGCATCAAATACCATTTGGAAACGTCTTTTAAAGAAGGTATTTCGAAAGAAGAAATGATGGAAGCCATGGGCATTGCCACTTTAGTCGGCGGCACGATTGTCATTCCACATTTAAGAAGGGCCTACGAATTCTGGGAAGCATTAGAAGAAAACAAATAATTGTTAAAGGATGGATTCACTGGGCGATAATTCGTTTATTTGTCTATCCAACCATTACATCTAAAGTTCGAAATATGATTTTAAGAGCAGAGCATTTAGTAAAAACATACAAAGGACGAAGCGTCGTCAAAGGCATTTCAGTAGAGGTAAACCAAGGCGAAATCGTTGGTCTTCTAGGCCCAAATGGCGCCGGGAAAACCACTTCATTTTATATGATTGTTGGATTGGTGAAACCCAATGATGGCAAGATTTTCCTTGATGATATGGATATCACTGATTTTCCAATGTATAAAAGAGCGCAGCAAGGTATTGGCTATCTCGCGCAGGAAGCTTCGGTATTCCGGAAGTTAAGCATCGAGGACAACATCCTCAGCGTGTTGCAATTGACCCAGTTAACGAAAGCCGAACAGATTGCTAAAATGGAATCGCTTATCGATGAATTCGGTTTAGAGCACATCCGCACCAATCGCGGTGATTTGCTTTCGGGAGGTGAACGCCGTCGTACCGAAATAGCGCGCTGCTTGGCGACCGATCCAAAATTTATTCTATTAGATGAACCTTTTGCCGGTGTCGATCCCGTTGCCGTTGAAGACATCCAGCGCATCGTAGCGCAATTGAAAAACAAAAACATCGGAATCCTGATCACCGACCACAACGTGCAGGAAACACTTGCCATTACCGATAAAA
Source organism: Flavobacteriales bacterium (assembly GCA_038238295.1). Taxonomy (GTDB): domain Bacteria; phylum Bacteroidota; class Bacteroidia; order Flavobacteriales; family Flavobacteriaceae; genus Flavobacterium. Next base: position 1,799 of record JBBRXW010000272.1, read on the forward strand.
CCTATCTGATGTTTGAAGGTGGCATCCTCAAAGCTGGAGTTCCTGAGGAATTGGTGGAAGATGAAATGGTGCGTCGTGTGTATCTTGGACAGAATTTCGAATTACGTAAAAAGAAACTAAACTTTTAATTCCTATCTATATGGCATCCAACCCTTATTACGAGCAAACCGAAAAATGGCGCAAAGACCCAAAAAATTGGAAGTTTGGAATATTCTATTATAACCCTGAAGACAGCAGTCTTTTTCCACCTAAGCGAATCCGGCAAATGGGAATGACAATCAACTTTGCGCAAAAATGGAGTGCCGTGTTTTTGTTTTTGTTCCTGGCATTAGCCGCAATGGCGGTAATTTATCTTCCGGGAAAACACTAATTTTTATTTAATTTATCGTTTGATACTGCAGCATTTTCTGCGTTCCGTTGTAGATGTTCAAATCGACATTGCCTTCGATTCCCGGAACAGTGGCACTTTCGGTAAATTGCCAAAACAGCCATTCGTCCTGAATATCCTCAACAAAAAAGTTATAATTGGCAATCCAGAACGTGTATTCTTGAAAATCCTCTTTTAAGAAAGTGTTGTAAAATTTCTCATTGGTATAAATAATCGGCTTTATCTTATAATGCGCATCGACTTTTTCGAGCCAGCGCTTGAGTCCAACTTTCAAACTATCAATCGATTGTTCTTTGGGCATCGACTCAATATCTAAAATAGGCGGCAGATCGCCTTTTCGCAACCGTACATTTTTGATGAAATGATTGGCCTGCTCCAAGGAGTTTTCATTAGGTCGGTAGTAATGATAGGCACCACAGATGAATTTCTTGTGCGCATTCTTCCAATTGTAATCAAACGCTTCATCTACTTTATCATTTCCGATCGTCGCCCTAATAAATACAAAGCCAAGAGGAAAATCATTCTCGACAAAACGCACTTGCTCCCAATCAATTTTGCCCTGATATTGCGACACATCACAACCGAAAATTTTTTCCGGATACTTGCTCAGCACTTGGTAATTGCGAACATCCGAAAACCGCCTTGTTGCTTTATTTCCAATGACTTTGTCGGATTTAAATCCAAGGTAATACAACAACCCGTTGCGGTAATGATAACTAATGGCCAATACAAAAAGAAAGCATCCAAAAGCTACGATAAAACGGAATAACGTACTTCTCCAAAGCGAACGTTTCCTTCGCGAAAGGTATTTTCGGGGAGCACTATTTTTGCCGGCGCGACGTTTCATCTCAGGAATTACTTTTCAGGAATTTGTTATTCACTACAGAAATGATGACATATAGAAGGATGATTAATGCTACGCCGAGGTACTGGAAAAGGAATAGCAGTATAACGGAAAGAAGCAAAAATAGTATTTGCAAGGCATTGTCTTTCCATTTGAATTTTTTTATTTTTAATGAAAATAACGGAATCTCTGCATTCATAATGTAAGCACTTAATGCAACGATGGCTAGTAATACCCATTTATTCAGCAGCCAATTCGTCAGCAACAAAGAATCCTTATTCAACACAACCAGCGGCAAACTCAAAATAAATAATGCATTCGCCGGAGTCGGCAATC
>JBBRXW010000273.1:0-3349 GCA_038238295.1 Flavobacteriales bacterium
CCCCAAGCTTCGTTTATTATTCGGTCGCATGCGTTGCCATTTTGGGATTCTTTTCGTACGTGAAGTATAAAAAGCATTTGAAGAGTAAATAAATAAAAAAAGGTTCAAGCAATTTGAACCTTTTTTTATTTTAAAATAATCGAGTTTACACTTTTCCTAAAGTATACAATTGCTCCATAGTTGGCGAAATACTTCCACCGGCAGGTTCTAATGTAATCCCGAATGCTTCGGCACCATTGGCTTTGTCAAGCTGGAAAATCCTTCTCGAGTCACCCTTGAAATCATCCAATAAACCAATGCTGGTTGGGGTCAACGGGTTGAGTTTTAAAGCCCACACCTGATATACTTTTCCTTCTGGTGGTTCTGGTAATCCGGCCGCATCGATATAGACTACCTGAGTCTCTTTATTATAATACGCTTTCGCATAAGAAGTAGGAGCTACTGTTTGCCCGGCGAGATTTACGATTGTATTTTTTACATCACGAACAACCGCCAACGCATCTTCTGTTTGCTTGCCCTTAATTTCTGAATTGACCAGTGATTCCTGCAATCTCGCTTTCTCGGATTCGATGGTCACGATTTGCGACTGGCTCTGATCGAGATGCGTATACAAATACCCGATGCCTAATAAGAACACCAGCGATGCCGCCCAGCCCATATAACCGACCCAGTTGCTTTTGGTTTGCAACGCAATAACTTTGCTGTGCTTCAATTCTAATTTAGCTTTGATTTTCTCGAAATTCTGAGAAGACAAGAATGGAGAAAAACTGGAGGAAAGATTCAGGATCGATTTTTCTATCGCAACGATTTCATTTTCGATTCCCTTATGTTTGCTCGCCATATCGGCAATAGTCATATTTTCCTCTTCGGTCAATATACCATAGACATAAAGTTCTAAAATACCGGATTCGATGTACTCTTTATTTGTCATTATACTTTTAAAAAATTTCGTAGGTCATTAATACAATTTCTATTTTGTGTTTTAACGGTTCCCAGCGGAATCGCTAATTCATCGGAAGCTTCCTGTTGGGTATATCCTTTAAAAAATAATAAATCAATAATTTGGATACATTTGGGTTTTAATTTTTTGACGAAGTCCTGCAAACCTATGGCATCAATTCTGTGAGTAAGTTTGTTGCTGTCGTCGAGTAGATGTACGAAATTATCTGCGGACAGGTTTTTTTTGCTGTTGTTATAGCCTTTAGAACGCAACTTGTCGATCGCAGTATTCCGGGCAATATTAAGGATCCAAGTATAAAAGCGCCCTTTAGATTCGGAATAGGTGCTGATGTTTTTCCAAATTTTGACGAACACTTCCTGTAGGATATCTTCGGCTTCTTCACGGTCATTGACCAAGTTAGTGATAATGGCGAAAAGACTTTTTGCATACATATCATATAAAATGGTGTAGGCTCTTTCCTCCTTATTATGGATTAATGTTAAAACTTCTTCCTGAGTCATAAGTGTTTGATTTTGATGTACAAATCTATATAAACTTTTTTAGTATGCCTAATCCTGTTAAATTCTTTTCTTTTACAATAGTCTAAAAACCAAACACGATTGAATTACGTTTATACTGTTACTAAGTTGCTATAAAATAATGCTTTGTGTTTTGTTTGGTTTTATGTGTTGGTTGGAAGCTCAGGATTCATACTCCTGAGCTTTCTTTTTAATATAACTTTGTGAATGCCTATCGCATTTTTTATTAATTTTAAAAAAAAATATTCAATGAAAACATTTGCTGTCCTTACTTTCTGTTCGTTGTTATTCTCGAATGCGCCGATGCATTCGCAAAACAAAGCGAACGTCAATACGAAAACCATGGAAAAACAAACGATCTATCAATTTAAAGTAGAAGATTTATCAGGAAAAACATTTGATTTTGCTTCTCTCAAAGGCAAAAAAATCCTTATCGTCAACACGGCATCCAAATGTGGATTGACGCCACAATACAAGGATTTAGAAGCAATTTACAAATTATATAAAGATAAGAATTTAGTGATTGTAGGATTTCCCGCCAATAATTTTGGAAAGCAAGAACCGGGAACCAACTCCGAAATCAGCACCTTCTGTGAAATGAATTATGGCGTAACCTTCCCGATGATGAGCAAAATCTCCGTCAAAGGAAAAGACATGGCTCCGATATATCATTTTTTAACTGAGAAATCGAAAAACGGTTTACAGGATTCAGAAGTCGAATGGAATTTTCAGAAATACCTGATTAATGAAAAAGGAGAATTGCAAAAAGTAGTCTTGCCTCAGGTTCTTCCGACAGACGAAGCGATAGTAGGCTGGATTAAAAAGTAATAAAAAAAAGGAATTTCACTGAAGTTCCTTTTTTATTTTAATAGCAATTGCACGAATTGCAAATCGAGCCATTTCCCAAATTTGAATCCCACTTCCCGGATAATCCCGGTTTCGACAAATCCGAGTTTTTTATGAAAGGCTATGCTGCCCGAATTGGCCGCGTCGATCCCGCCAATCATCGTATGATACCCTTCCGATTTGGCCAAAGTAATCAGTTCGGTTAACAGTAATTTTCCGATTCCTTTTCCGATAAATTCATTGGAAACATACACCGAATGTTCTACAGTATATTGGTATCCAGTTTTCTCGCGAAAAGTGCCGTAGGTTCCGAATCCAATTGCAACGCCATTATACTCGGCTACGATTACGGGAAATTTTTTAGATCGCTTGTCTTCAAACCATTCCATTTGTGTGGCTAAAGTCTGTACATCATATAGATAATTCGAAGTCGTATGCACAATGGCATAATTGACAATTTCGAGAATCTGTGCGACATCTTTTGCGGTCGCTTTTCGGAGAATGACATTCATTATTTTTGACCGAGTTCCGTTAACAAATCATCAGCTTCATTAGTTTTCCAGCCTAAAGAGGCATTTTTCGTTTTGGCTTTGTTGGCCCAAGTGATAGCATCATTGGGAGCTTTTGCTTTTTGATATAATTTTGCGAGCAGGATTTCCCCTTCGTAGGTTTCATGCAATACTAATGCACGTTCCATCCATTGGATGGCGTATTTTAAACTGGCGATATCCGCAATATTTTTTAAATAATTACCGGCGATTTGCTGCAGTAAGTTGGCATCTGTATAAACATATTTTTCTACTGATGCCAGGGTTAAGTTTTTATATTTTTTCCAATTCTCGGTTTTTTGTGCTAACTCGATATCAAAAGTAAACACCAGCGAATCATTCTTTTGGGTGGCAATTGTTTTGGCAATGACCCTTTTCTGACTGTAACCGAGCGTATCTTTTCTCTCCACATAAGGAGTCAATAATTCAGTCACTATATTGACAATTTTTCGCTGTACTCTTCTTGGAGAAGCCAC
>JBBRXW010000274.1:0-3321 GCA_038238295.1 Flavobacteriales bacterium
ACGCCGGTTGTGTTGGCACGAAGTCCACCATTATTTGACGTTAAAGCAGTGAAATGGAGCTGTGTATACCACATTCCTGCACCGAGAAGTTGGGTATTGGCAACTCCAAAATAAAGTTCCGTCGCCACATTATAAACGCCGGGTGGAATAAAAATTTTCTGCCCACCATGACTATTGATAAAAGCTTGCAATGTCCCACTACCAGGATACGTTACAGCATCGATTGGCGCAGTTATTTGCGCAGGAACGGTTTCTAATTCTGCAAAATCGATATATGCGGTGCCGCTTTCCAATACGAATTTTAGTTTCCCCGAAGCGGGAATTGCTGTTGGTAATTTATACCGCACTTCATCAAATCGCATTTTAGGATTGTGATTGCTCACACCAACATTGTTCGGGTTTCCATTGTTCCAAAGCGATTCCCAGGACCAGATTGATGTTAGTGTCAAGCCGGTAATTCGGGTAGTGTCATCATAAATCCCTAGGGTAGCCGTTGTTCCGTCAGGCACGCTATAACGAATGACCAAACCGTCGGCTGCTTGTGTTAGCGTCCATTCAATGCTTGAATTTAGAGTCGGCATATAGACACAAACCTGATCAGACGCTTCCGATTGAATGTCGGGCTGTGCGTACGATTTTGAAGTAACCGCCGCAGCATTGGCGACTATTCCTAAATTGGCTTCATAACGCTGGTACGGTGCATCGTAATAGCCTCTTTGTGCTGTTAGATTTAAAGATAGGAAGATCAACATAAAACCGTTGATAATCATTGTCTTTTTTATAGCGATATTTTGAACCACTGCCATCTTTTTATTTTTTCTAAAGATAGCAAATGATTTGAGAATTTTAGATCACGTTGGTTCCAATTCTAATAAAACGGTACCTTTATTCAACAATTATTTTTTTGGTTGAATATTCTCCGTTCGATAAGTAAAATGAAATGAAATAAACCCCGCTAACCAACTTACTATAAATAGAAAATTGGTTTTTATTTATTGTTTGAGAATACACCTTTTGCCCTAAATTATTAATGATTGAAAATTGCAACACCCTCTTTTCACTAATCACTTTTATCTCTTTTCCATCAGAAGGATTTGGAAATACCTTTAAATTTACTGCTGCATCAATTGGATTATTTACCCCAAGCACAACACTTTTTGTGTACAATCCATCGGCTTTTGCTAAAAATAACTTGTCCTGAAATTCCAAAAGAGCATAAGAAAATCCAGTCGGCAACAATTCTTCATTATCCTCCCAACTACTACCGATAGGAGAAAGTTTATCCCTTTTTTGAATCCAGGTACCTTCGGGAAAAATATTGGTCAACGTATACTGATTGATTGCCCCTTCATAGAGTGTTCGATATGCGCCATTGTGGGCTCCAATAGCATCTTCGGACCAAGTTGTTCCGGCGTCCGATGATTTAATAATTCGATTCCCATTCACTGCAAAAAAAGTATCTCCATCAGTAATAAGTTTATTGATTTGTAAACCAGGCTGTAGCATTCCGGTATAATATTCTTCATTCCAGATGCTATTGTTAAAGTCATACCGATAGTACGTCCCATTCGATCCGGCGGCGACTATTAAATCATTAGAAGAGCTAATGATGCTGTTTACATTTATCGAATAATCAGGTAACGTAGCGTTCAAATAGGTCCAGTTAGTTGAATTCAATCCTAACAGTGCTACGCCGCTCCCAAGAGTAGAAACGAATAAAGCGCTATTGTGTATCGCAAATTCACTGATCCAGCGTGGATGAATACCATTATTTTGCCATGAAATTCCATTGTCGTCACTATAGAAAACGCCATGATTAAAGGTGCCGGCATAGAGTTTATTTTTAAAAAAAATCAATGCTGTTATTTCAATTGGATTTGGGCTTACCATTATCGGATTCCAACTGCTGCCTCCATCACTGCTTTTATAAATCATATTGGAGCCTGAAGCAGCATAAATTATAGTGTTGTTGACCAGCAACGCGACGATTTTTTGTGTTGGAATTGCATTAATTTTTATCCATTGTGCAACCAAGCAATTGGTATAAAAAAGGGGTATTGCAATAAATAGAAAAATATTTTTCAATGGTATTGTTTTAAGTTTTTGATAAAGTTTTTAAAAGAAACCGTTGATGAGTTGATTTTAAAATGGCAAGCTGCATACCAACGGTTCCATTATTCAAACGAGCTACTTTTATTCTATAATTAATTTTCGAGAATAGGAGGTGGCGTCGGTTCTGATTTGCACCAAATAGATTCCTTTTGAAAGACTGCTCACATCAACTTTAAACGTACTTCCTGAAACATTTTTCTCTAAAACAATTCTTCCTTGCGCATTGATAAACTGGATATTGATATTGTTTTTGAATTCACCTAAATCAATAGTAATCGGATTCGAATTCGAAATTGGGTTGGGATATAAAATGAAATACTCTTTTTTGAAATCCATCGTCGCTAACAAACAAGGGCTTAAATTTTCATATTTTGACATAAAGAACCCCGCAATATTCGAGTTAGAAATGCTAGAAGCGGATAGATTGTATTCTACGGTTGGGGAAGGATCAAAATCTAACGTACCTCGGAACGATCCTGCAATAACCAAGTTTTGATTGCTGTCGATAGTGATGGGCAAATAACCATTAAATTCAACAAATTCGGGGTGACCTAAACCTTTTAAATCGGCGGCCCATTGGTAATCTCCTTGCGGGGAATACATCGCCATATATACCGCAGTAGTATTGGTAAGTGAGGTCAACGGATGTAGATTTGCAGAAGGATCAAAGTCGCATGTACCATGATATTCACCCGATACGAAGATATTTCCGCATTGATCTAAAGCCATATTGGCACAAAGGGCTTGTTCTAAAAACCCATCGGTGCTGACTATTTTCTTTGTCCAAAGCAAATTTCCATTGGTGTCTATTTTCCAAATAAATGAATTGTAATTTTCCGTCGATTGAATTTGTGTTCCAGCAGCAAAAGTCACTATTCCTTTATAAGAACCACAAATAACAAAATCACCATTGCCATCTTTCTCAATTAAAGTATCAAAAAAATCCGTTGTGCTGTTCCCTTTGTAATGCTTTACCCAGACCAAGTTTCCCTCATTGGTATATTTCGCAGCAAATGCTGAACTGATAGCACCACCTGAAACTGACGCCGATGTCATAAGGGATTGCAGATTCGGGTCTGGATTGAAATCGACGGTGCCTAAAAAAATACCGGAAACCATGATTTCATTCGCCGTATTCGTTTCCAGTCCAGTAGCAATAATGCCGCCATTGGTTTGCAATTGCTTTACCCATTGAAAGATACCGTTGCT
>JBBRXW010000275.1:0-3292 GCA_038238295.1 Flavobacteriales bacterium
GTCTCCAATTTCGTCTTGGGATTCTTCGTGAGTTGTCATTAATAAGATGAATTATAGTAGCATTTTTTTTAAAGGTTCAAAGATAAATAATAAAAACTAAAGTATTTCAATGGGTGTTAAATTTTAAAGTTATTTAAAATTAACATCAAATAATAGCAAAAATTTTGTAAATTTCGCTGCCAAATATTTTAAAAAATGAAACGATTTTTACTTTTCTTTATATTATTTTTCGCCAACTTCCCCACGATATATTCCCAAAATTTACTGACTAACGGCGGCTTCGAAAGTGGCGGGCCGGGTAGTGGGTTTAATGTGAATGGGGTAGGCTATACACAAATTTCGGCTCCTTTTGCAGGCGCCACAGTACCAGGGAATTACGCGATAACAACCAATCCCCAGCCGATGAATACGGCAAGTTTTATTACTGGAACCGATCATTCAGGGAGCGGTAATATGTTGATTGTTGACGGAAACAGTAATGGTGTTGGGGCTCCAAGATTTTGGGAAGCGGGCAACACCGCTGGAGGAACTATTTGTGGTTTAACCGTCGGAAGAAATTATGCGTTTAGCTATTGGATAAAATCGGTTTCCAATACGGTCACTAATCCGGCCACTCAGGCGGATATTCTGGTGGCGATTTCAAATGCAACAAGCCTAACATTAGTTTCAGGAAATGCGTTGGCTCCATTGCCAGCATCGGGATGGCAGTCTGTTCTATACACCTTTACAGCGACTAGCACTTGTGTTAATATTGGGTTATCGAACAGCAATACTAGTTTTGTCGGGAATGATTTTGCTATTGATGATTTACAATTGGTTCCTTTGCCAACGGCCACAATCAGTGGAAATACTTCAGTTTGTGTCAACAGTCCAAGCCCATTAATCACCTTTGCTGGTGCAAACGGAACCCCACCGTATACTTTTACCTACAACATAAATGGAGGTGCCAACCAAACAATTTCAACAACAGCTCCCAGTAGTACCGTCACTTTACCGGTTAGTACGACCACAGCATCAACGCTAAATTATAATTTAGTCAGTGTTTCGTATGGTTTGTTACCAGTAATATCGCAAAATCAAACCGGAACGGCAACAGTATATGTTCAAGATGTAACAGTGAGTATAATTCCCGATTTTAGCCCTATTAATCCAGGTGATTCTGGCATTCTTACATTTACTGGAACACCTAACACCACTGTCACTTTTACTTCATCACCCCCTTTTGCAGCTCCAAATCCTACCAGAATGGTGACGTTGGATGCCAATGGTGTAGGACAATATCATTTAGAGTACCTTGGCACTACAACAACGTTTACAACCGTATGTGGTAATACTGCTACCATAGTGGTGAATTCAGTTTGTACCGTTACAGATTTACCATTAGCCAGCGTCGATATTGACGCGCCATCACCAGTATGTGTTTCGGGGGATTGTGTCGATTTATTGGCACACTATAACAACTTTGGTGGCACAGCAGATTATTCGGTGTGTTCTATACCGTATAGTCCAAGTTTTCCTTTTACAGGAGGAACGGTTATTCCGGCTACCGGTGATGATTCCTGGTCTCCGATAGTCACACTACCTTTCCCGGTCTGTTTTTATGGAAATAATTATAATAACATTGTCGTAGGAACTAATGGAGTCGTGAGTTTTGATATTCTCAACCAACCACCGTTAGGCTTCTGTCAATGGAATTTTAATTTGACCATTCCAAATGCAGGGTTTCCAATTAAAAATGCCATTTATGGAGTTTATCAGGATACTGATATCCGTTTGCCTGCCACAGGGGGAGTAGTAACTAATCCGGCTGTTCAAAATGTAAATTATTATGTGCTTAATACGGGCGTGAATGCTGCGCCGAACCGGGTTTTTGTAGCTAATTTTAATGAGTTGCCACAATACCAATGCGGAACTGGAGTTGGTCTTCAAACCAGCCAAATTTTGATTCATGAAACGACGAATATCATTGAAGTTCTAGTCAGTAGAAGAACTTCCTGTACGAGTTGGAATAGTGGTAGTGGTTTGATTGGGATTCAAAACCTTAGTGGTACCCTAGCTAAATTTCCACCAACAAGAAATACGGGTACTTGGTCGGCTACGAATGAAGCTTGGCGTTTTACGCCGAATTCAGCACCAGTAATAGGATCGACAGAACTATCTTGGCTAAAAGATGGTATTCCTGTTGGGACCATTAATCAAAACCCGTTAAATGTTTGCCCTACTGGTCCTAATACGTATTCGGCTGTTGTAGAATATAAAAGATGTGATGGTAGTAAAGTCAGTGTTAAAAAAGATATTCTTGTAGATATTGCGCCACCCTTGCCGGCACTGACCCCTCAAAATATTACAATTTGTTCCGCTGCACCGCCACCCTATACTGTAAATATTGATCAAAATGCTTATATTTTAAGTACTGTACCTGCTGCAAACCAACCATTTTACAGCATTAAATATTATGAAAATGCTACTGATGCTGCTAATAATAACGTTACAAATATCAATGTAAATACAGATGCTGATTTAGCAACTTTTACGTTCAATACAGCAGCGCCAAAAACAATTTATGTCCGGTTGGAGGATTTGGGAGGATCGGCCTGTTCGAATATTAGGCAATTTGATATTAATGTGGGAGCACCTTCAGGGACCATTTCCTATCCTTCATCACCATATTGCACTAATTTGACGACAGCGCAACCTGTTACCACTACAGGTTTGACTTCAGGTGGAACCTATTCGGCTACACCGGCTGGTTTAATTATCGATTCTGTAAGTGGGGCTGTGACTCCTTTCGGCAGCACCGTCGGTCCATATACGGTCAAGTATGAGATACCAGCTTCTGCCTCGTGTCCTATTTATACTACTACCGCAAGTGTGACTATTCAGGCCTGTGCTTGTACGGTAGTATCCTCTTCAACTTCTGAAACTATTTGCGAAGGTAATTCGTTAAATCCAATGACTTACACCGTCAGTGGTGGAGCTACCGGAGCCTCTATATCTTTAGGAAGCTTACCTCCAGGGATAACAGGTTCTTTGTCCGCTGGGGTTTACACCCTTTCAGGGATAGCCACAACTCCAGGGAATTACCCATTTACAGTTTCCATAAATTCAGGACCAGATACTTGTACCGAAAATGTTACTATTCAGGTGAATACCCAACCTGACGCAGGAACCGGAACCGCTCCATTGGCCGTCTGTGATAATAGTACTACAGCAATCGATTTATTCAGTTTGATAACAGGAGAGCAAACAGGAGGAACTTGGACAAGGACTTCTGGTATTGGAGGAACTTTCA
>JBBRXW010000276.1:0-3289 GCA_038238295.1 Flavobacteriales bacterium
TTCATTCCTCACAAAAGAGCTCCAACAACCGCCTCAATCCCTAACGCAGACATCGGATACAACAACAACGCACTACTAATACTCACAACTAACTACACACCATGACGGTAGATTTATTACTTGGATTGCAATGGGGCGACGAAGGCAAAGGAAAAATTGTCGATGTCCTAACCTCTAAATATGACATTATTGCCCGTTTTCAGGGCGGCCCGAACGCCGGACACACGTTAGAATTCGATGGCATCAAACATGTGTTGCGGACGATTCCATCCGGAATTTTCCATAAGAATTCAATCAACATCATCGGAAACGGTGTGGTTATCGATCCGGTGGTTTTCAAAAGTGAACTCGACGGTCTAGCGAAATTCAATCTCGATATCAAAAACAAACTGATTATTTCCCGCAAAGCACACCTGATTTTACCAACGCACCGTTTGCTCGATGCCGCTTCAGAAGCTTCGAAAGGGAAAGCCAAAATCGGTTCAACGCTCAAAGGCATCGGCCCAACCTATATGGATAAAACCGGTAGAAACGGATTGCGTGTCGGTGATATAGAACTCAGCGATTTCAAAGAGCGCTACCGCATGTTAGCCGACAAACACGAAGCAATGATTGCGTTTTACGACGTCAACATCCAATACAATTTAGCGGAGTTGGAAAAGGAATTTTTTGATGCGATCGAAGAACTCCAACAACTCACGTTTATCGACTCGGAAGCGTATTTGCACCAGGCACAAAAAGAAGGCAAATCGATTTTGTGTGAAGGCGCGCAGGGTTCGCTGCTCGATGTTGATTTCGGAACCTATCCGTTTGTCACTTCTTCCAATACCACTGCGGCTGGAGCCTGTACCGGATTGGGCATCGCACCGAATAAAATCAACGAAGTCTATGGGATTTTTAAAGCCTATACCACTCGTGTGGGTAGCGGCCCATTCCCAACCGAAGATTTTGGCGAGCCCGGCGATATCATGGCGAAAGTTGGAAACGAATTCGGTTCGGTGACCGGGAGAAAACGACGTTGTGGTTGGCTCGATTTAGTGGCTTTAAAATATGCGGTGCAGATCAATGGCGTGACGCAACTGATGATGATGAAAGGCGATGTGCTTTCCGGTTTCGAAACGTTGAAAGTGGCCACAGCCTATACTTACAAAGGGCAACAAATCAGTCATTTGCCTTACAATATCGAACCTGAAAATGTAACGCCGGTATATCGGGAATTCAAAGGCTGGAAAGCCGATTTGACCGGAATGAGCTCGTATGATGAATTGCCGAATGAACTCAAAAGCTATATCGAATTTATCGAAAAGGAAGTCGAAGTTCCGATTAAAATTGTTTCTGTCGGCCCGGATAGAAAACAGACGATTCTGAAATAATCCACTACCTATTCTACGAAATAAGCGCCAATTAATTCAAACAACCATTATGAAAGCAACTCGACTCTTTACGCAGTTCTTCGAAAGCGAAAAAACGGGCGGTTTGGTCTTAGTTTTTGTAACGATAGTTTCTTTGGTGCTGGCGAATTCAGCGCTGCAAACCCAATACATCGCTTTCTGGCAGCATCCCGTCGGAACCCACAGTATTGTTGACTGGATCAACGATGGGCTGATGGCGATTTTCTTCCTTTTGATTGGCTTGGAACTGGAACGAGAAATTTATCACGGGGAACTTTCCAAAATAAAAAGCGCAACACTTCCGCTATTCGGGGCTTTAGGAGGCATGCTGATTCCAGCCGGGATTTATCTTTTTTTTAATTACGGAACGCCGACACAATCTGGTGCCGGAATTCCAATGGCGACCGACATTGCTTTTGCTGTCGGCATCTTATCGCTGTTGGGGAAAAAAGTTCCGACTTCGTTGAAAGTATTCTTAACTGCGCTGGCCGTCATTGATGATTTGGGTGCGATCATTGTCATCGCGGTATTTTACACCAAAAGTATTTCGTTGCTGAATTTAGGAATGGCGTTGGGTATATGGATATTGCTTTTGATTTTCAATCGATTCAAAATTAAAAGCCTTGTTATTTATTTAATCGGCGGTATCGTGATGTGGTATTTTATGATGCAATCCGGGGTTCATGCAACAATTACAGGCGTTTTATTGGCATTTGCGATTCCGTTTGATAATGGCAATAAAAAATCCGTTTCCTATAAATTACAGCACTTTTTGCACAAGCCTGTTGCCTTTATAATTCTACCTTTGTTTGCTTTGGCGAATACTTGCATTGCTTTGGGAAGTGATTTTAAAAGCAGTTTAACCCATCCGAACAGCCTGGGAATCATCCTCGGATTAACATTCGGAAAGCCGCTTGGAATCTGGCTTTTCTCATTTATCGGCGTCGGATTTGGATGGTGTATTTTGCCCAATGATCTGAAATGGAAAAACATCCTCGGTGCCGGGTTTCTCGGCGGTATCGGTTTTACGATGTCGATTTTTATTACACTGTTAGCTTTTGATAACGACAGTACTATCAATGATTCGAAGATTGCCATATTGCTAGCGTCATTGATAGCAGGCATGATAGGATATATAGTTTTAAAACTAACGTTAAAGAAACGATAGCACACGAATTTAAAGCTTAATTCTAGCGAAGTTTCGTGTTCGTTCATAATGCTTAAAGGGCACTCCTTGCTAATTCCTCCTTTGGTGTCCTTGATGCTACTTACCACGGTATGGCATTCGATTACTTTTGTAATTCAAAAATAAAAGATTCTGACGGCGCAATTTCAATATCTACTTTTCCTTCTCCATCGGAAACATGAAGTTCCGCAATATTTTTCAAATACAATTGATCTTTAATGGTATAGGTTCCATCTTTCAAATGCCAGGTCTTGATAACATCCGCAGGGACTATCAACTCGAATCTGCTGGTTGTAATCCATGAAAAATTAGTAACAACAATTAGTTTTTGAGTATCCGACCATCGTACGAATGAATAGATTCCGGTATCGTAACCCTTTGTTACCTGACGATTGGCAGCTTGAATTGGTTCAAATTTACCCATCAAAGCGGAACTGTTAATAGAGAAATTCAACAACCGTTGGTAAAAATCACGCAACGCTTTTTCGTTATCCTCTAAGTTCCCGCCATCAAATTTACCTCCATTCATCCAACGCTGATGACTTGGAACCCCAACATAATCAAAGATGGAAGTTCTTGAATGTGTGCCGAAACCGCCGTTTTCATTACCGGCTTCTCCAACTTCTTGTCCAAAATAAACCATTGTTGGCGATGTACTAATCGTGGTAGAAACCACCATTAATGGTTTTCCTTTTTCTGGAGATCCGGCAAA
>JBBRXW010000277.1:0-3284 GCA_038238295.1 Flavobacteriales bacterium
CTCGATGGATTCCGTGTCGATACGTATTCCTATAATGACAAAGTAGGCATTTCAAAATGGACCAAAGCAATACTGGAGGAATATCCCCATTTCAATATCGTCGGCGAAGTATGGATGCACAATCAGGCGCAAATGGCGTATTGGCAAAAAGACAGTAAAATTGGAGCGATCGAAAACTACAATTCTTATCTGCCAAGCGTTATGGATTTTACATTACACGATGCATTCGGCTCTGTTTTTAATGAAGATGAATCGACTTGGGATAAAGGTTTAATCAAAGTGTACGACAATTTCACCAATGACTTTTTATATCCGAATCCCAATAGCATCATGACCTTTTTGGAGAATCACGACACGAACCGTTTCAACCAGATTTATAAAAATGATTTCAAAAAATACCAAATGGGATTGGCTTTGATTGCGACCGTTCGTGGAATTCCGCAGTTGTATTACGGTTCCGAAATCGGAATGAATGGCGACAAAGGAAAAGGCGATGCCGACATCCGTAAAGATTTCCCCGGTGGCTGGAACGGCGATTCGAATAACGCGTTTACCAAAACGGGAAGAACGGAAGAACAACAACGATTTTTTGATTTTACTTCCAAATTATTTACATGGAGAAAAACCAATGATGCCGTTCATTTTGGCAAGATGAAGCATTACATTCCCGAGAATAATGTATATGTATATTTCCGTTATACGGAATCGAGTTCCGTCATGGTGGTTATCAATAACAGCACTAAAACACAATCGATAAAAACGAATCGTTTTCAGGAAAGCATTCAAAATTATAAAACTGGGAAAGGTATTATGGACGGAAAAATCATCGATTTGAAAAATGACATTACTATAGACGCCAAATCCGTTTTTATTTTAGAATTGAAATAAACTACCTATGAAAAAAATATTTTTACTGTTTTTTGTCACTTCCATTTCCATCGCCCAAAATGCCAACAGGAAATTTGAAACCTATAAAAAAACCAACAACACTTTAGAAATCAATACTTCCGACGGGAAATATATTTTCAAAGCATATTCCGATAAAATTGTAGAGACATCTTTTATTCCAAAAGGAGAAATCTTCAATCCCATTTCACATGCGGTGGTTTTGACTCCAAAAAAAGTAAATGTCAAAGTCAGCACCGGCGAATCGATGATCACTTATGCTACATCTGGATTGACCGTTACTATTCAAAAATCGCCTTTCCAGATTTCGTATTGGTATAAAAAAAATCCGTTGCTTTCTGAGAAAACAGGCTATTTCAAAAAAGATTCTACCGAGGTCATCGATTTCAACCTTGATACAACCGAAGTGCTTTATGGTGGTGGTGCCCGAGCTGTTGGAATGAACCGTCGCGGCAACCGTTTGCAACTCTACAACCGCGCGCATTATGGTTATGAAACCCGCGCAGAGTTGATGAATTTCACGATGCCATTGGTCATGTCTTCTAAAATCTACGCCGTTCATTTCGATAACGAACCAATCGGTTATCTTGATTTAGACAGTAAAAAAGACAACACATTAGCGTATGAAACCATTTCCGGAAGAAAGGTGTATCAAGTAATTGTCGGTGATTCCTGGGCCGATTTAATTACCAACTATACCGATTTAACAGGAAAACAACCGTTACTTCCGCGTTGGGCATTAGGGAATTTCTCGAGCCGTTTTGGCTATCATTCCGAAGAAGAAACCCGTAAAACTATCGACCGTTTTATTAGCGATGGAATTCCTGTTGATGCCATTATTCTCGATTTATATTGGTTCGGAAAAACGGTTCAGGGAACAATGGGAAACCTCGAATGGGACAAAGATAAATTCCCGAATCCAACAAAGATGATTGCCGATTTAAATGCGAAAGGCGTCAAAACAGTTTTGATAACGGAACCATTTATACTGACCACTTCGAGCAAATGGTCCGAAGCCGTTGATAAAAAAATACTAGCTACCGACAAAGCGGGAAACCCGTTCAAATACGATTTCTATTTTGGAAATACCGGTTTGATCGACATTTTCAAACCTGAAGGTAAAGAATGGTTCTGGAACATTTATAAAAACCTGATCAATCAAGGTGTTGGCGGCATGTGGGGCGATTTGGGCGAACCGGAAGTATTCCCTTCGAAAGCTTATACTGCCAAAGGAAAAGCGGATGAAGTGCACAATGTTTACGGTCATAATTGGGCGAAGTTGGTGGCGGAAGGCTATCAAAAAGATTTCCCGAACATACGCCCTTTTATTTTAATGCGCTCCGGATATTCAGGTTCGCAACGATTTGGAATGGTGCCTTGGTCCGGCGATGTCAGTCGTTCCTGGGGTGGATTGCAATCGCAAACAGAAATTGCACTCCAAATGGGAATGCAGGGAATGGGGTATATGCACTCCGACTTGGGTGGTTTTGCCGGCGATTATTTCGACAATGAATTGTATCTCCGTTGGCTGCAATACGGGGTTTTTCAACCGATATTCCGTCCGCATGCACAGGAAGATGTGGCTTCAGAAATTGCTTACAAAGATGTCTTGACCAAATCGAAAGCGAAAAAGCAAGTCGAATTACGCTATCAATTATTGCCTTATAATTATACGCTGTCGTTCGAAAACAATCAGAAAGGCTGGCCATTGATGCGTCCGTTGTTTTTTGAAGAACCGGAAAACCAGACCTTATCAACCGTTTGCGAAACGTATTTATGGGGAAATGACTTTTTGGTGACACCGGTTACCAAAGCCGGATTGACTTCTGTTTCGGTGTATTTCCCGAAAAAAAATAATTGGTTCGACTTTTATACGAATGAAAAATATGACGGTGGTATCTCCAAAAACATCTCTGTCGTTGAAGAGCATCTTCCGGTTTTTGTTCGTGGCGGCGCCTTCATTCCAATGATAAAAACGATTCAAAATACGTCAAAATATTCGTTATCGAATTTTGATTTGCATTATTATTTTGATGAAAAAACACCTGTCAGTCAAGGAAAAATCTATGATGACAACGGAACAACTCCAAACGATTATGAAAAAGGAGCCTATGAAATTTTGAATTTCAACGCCACTACCACTTCCAAAATACTGACGCTAACTTTATCTGCTGAAGTCGGAAAAAAGTATTCCTCTTCCGATAAGAACGTAACCTTGCTAATTCATCATTTCACTTCAAGTGTTGTAAAAGTAACTACCAACGGAAAAGAAACGACATTCAAAAACACGGACAATACTATAGAGATTCCAATTTCGTGGGAAAAGGGAACTACTGCCACAATAAAAATCCAATATTAAAATGAGAAAATTTGTACTA
>JBBRXW010000278.1:0-3276 GCA_038238295.1 Flavobacteriales bacterium
CGCCTCGTTGATATTGCTGGTCAGCCGCAGCTTTTCGATATGGAATTCTACCGAACTCAGATAATTGGGATTGTGGTGGTGCGTTTTGATGTGGTCTATGGCTTCTTCGTTGCGCATATACCAGGCAATCTCGGGAAGGTTAACGCACAACATTTTGGCAATGGCTGTAGCCCAGCTTCCACCGCCGATTACTGCAAATTTAGGAGTGTCTTTCATGTATTGTTTTTTTAGCCCCGATAGCAGTGGAAATCCTGTCATTGCTAGGTTACGAAAGCAATCTGTTACGACTTACTATAAATAGCAATACGATTGCTTCGTCGTCCTTCTTACAATGACAGATTGCAACGAATAGCGGGAATAGCTCCTGAAAAAATGGAACGCTATACTGTTTCAAAAGTAACCAAAAAATCATAAAAAAACGATCGGCGAAAGCGAAGAATGGCAACAATGAAAAAGGAGCAGAACTGTTAAAGAAAAATTTAACGTATTATTTTGACAGCCAGTACAATACTTCGAAATTTTTGCCGTTAATTATAGTATGAGTACCATAATTGGTTTTTTACTCTAAAACGAGTTAGTTACGTTTTGTTTTAATGTTTTGTAAAAAGGCGTTCAAGAAGCAATTTTTGAACGCCTTTTGCAATTTATTTTTTGTAGAGATTATTATAATCGATGTATTCCCAAACGTGGAACGGCAACAACGGTTGAACGTTTTTTTTGTTTTTGATGTTTTCGCGGATGAAAGTCGAGGAGATTTCTACGACCGGTGCATCGATTTTGTGAATCCGCGGATGGTTTATAAACGCTGTATTTTGTGCTTCCGGGCTCAATCTCGGATAGACATAAATATCATAACTTTCTAAAATGGCGTCGTAGTTTTTCCACTTGTGCAATGATTTGAGGTTGTCTTCGCCCATAATTAGTGAAAATTCGTGCTGCGGAAATTCCTCTTGCAAATGCGCCAATGTATTGACAGTATAATTAGGCTGCGGCAAACTAAACTCGATATTTGACGCTTTGATTTTTGGAAAGTTTTCGGTCGCAATCGATACCAGGTTGAGTCGTTTGTAATCGTCGAGCAACGTATCTTTTTTTTTCAACGGATTGTGAGGTGTGACAACCATCCAAACTTGCTCTAAATCAGAATGTTCCGCCATGTGATTGGCGATAATCATGTGTCCGACATGAATGGGGTTGAAGGTTCCGAAGTACAATCCTATTTTCATACTTTTCTAATCCTTTAAAAATTCCTTGACCAATTCGTACGCTTCTACTTTGGCTACATCGAGATCGTAATTCTTGATGATCTTGTCGAATTGCGGTGCGGTTGCGAGTTCTACCGAAGCTTTTGCAATGCGCATATTGATTTTATCATCACTTTCCGTTGAGCGTTTTTTCAAACGGATTTTGAGTTCATCGATGCTCGGCGGCTTAACGAAAACGGCTAAGGTTTCTTCCGGAAATTTCGATTTGATACGCAATCCACCGGCGACGTCGATATCGAAGATAACATTCTTTCCGTGCGACCAGATGCGCTCGATTTCACTTTTCAGAGTGCCGTAGAAATTATCTCGGTAGACTTCTTCCCATTCTAGGAAATCCTCTGCCTTGATATGTTGCTTAAAATCGTGCAATGAAATATAATAGTAATCTTTTCCAGGCACTTCTTCGCCTCTTGGTTCGCGGGAAGTCGCCGAAATAGAAAATTCAAGATTCAATTCTTGGATGCCCAGTAAATGACGCACGATGGTTGTTTTTCCTGATCCGGAAGGTGCTGAAAACACGATTAATTTTCCTTTTTTCATTCTACTGGCGGTTATTATTTTATAAAACGTTCAATACTTGTTCCTTGATTTTTTCCAATTCGTCCTTCATCATAACGACCAATTTTTGCATTTGTGCATGGTTTGCTTTCGACCCCATCGTATTGATTTCACGTCCCATTTCCTGAGTAATAAAACCCAATTTTCTTCCGTTGGCTTCCTTGCCTTTAATGGTTTCTAGGAAATAATCGAGGTGTGTAGTCAGGCGTACTTTTTCTTCGGTGATGTCGAGTTTTTCGAGGTAATAGATGAGTTCTTGTTCGAAGCGATTTTCATCTACATTGACTTTCAGTTCCGAAATTGCAGTTTGCAAACGGTCCTTGATGGCTTGTACTCTTTCGGAATCGAGCGCGAGCGCATCGTCCATATACTGGCGGATGTTTCCGATCCGCAATTGAAATTCATTTTCTAAAGATTGCCCTTCGTCCCTACGAAAATTGGCGATATTCTGCAACGCTTCTTGGATGACTTTTTTAATTTCAGCCCAGTCATTTTCATCAATTTCATCGCGTTCGGTTTTGACGGCATCGGGCATCCGGACAGCCATTTTCATTAATTCGGTTTCATCGGCATTGGCGATAACGGCTTTCATTTGTTCGATGTAGGCCTTGACGATCGGTACATTAATTTTTGTCGATGTTTGTTCACCGGTCATTTCAATATAAACCGAAAAATCGATTTTACCGCGTTCTAATTGTAATGCGATTTCGGTGCGTAACCCCAATTCCATTTCGCGATACACAGAAGGCATCCGCACATTGAGATCCATTCCTTTGCTATTCAAAGATTTGACTTCTACAGTAATTTTTTTCGAAGGCAGCTGCAACGTGGCTTTACCGAAACCGGTCATTGATTGTATCATATTTTTAATCTAAAAAGAATTCAAAGATAAGTAAAAGTGTTCAGTATTCAGCGGTCGGAATTCGGCTTCTGCGTCACCAGATAGACACCGGCGAAGATTAGAATGGCAGAGAGAATTTTGACATAATTCAGTTGGTCTTTACCCAAGCTAATGGCGATTATGGCGGCGAACAAAGGTTGCAGATAAATAAAAACGGCAATGGTGGTTGGTTTTAATTCCCGCATCGAAAGTAAATTTAACAAGTAGGTGAAGAACGTCGAAAAGAGAACGACAAAACCAATTTCCCAAAAAATATTCGTTGGAATATGCTGCCAATTAATAGACTGAAATTCACTCCATCCGAAAGGCAAAACCATTATAAATCCAAACGTGTAAATCCATTTAACGAATGTCAGTGCGTTGTATTTATCCATTAGTTTCTTAACGAGAATCAAATAAAACCCATACGAAATCGCATTGATGAATACCAGCAAATTTCCCATTACGGCATTCGGTGCATTGCCGATCGATTTCCCGAACAAGATTAGAAAAAAGGTGCCGATCAAACCCATTATGATGCCAATGACTTTTCTTTTTTTCATGCTATCCTTC
>JBBRXW010000279.1:0-3250 GCA_038238295.1 Flavobacteriales bacterium
GCGGTACGACACGAATTCCTTTTTCGGCATAGCCTTTCTTCAACGGAATCTTATCGTGATATTCAAAAATGCCAACTTCAAAGGTTTCCATTTTCTGTATCGGAAAATAAAGCACGACTGCCTTCTTCACCCATTCATTTACCTGCCAGCCCTCGACTGTAGGCTCTGCGACACGTAAAGTTCCGGCATCGAGTAAATCAATGACTTCCCTGATGGCTGCTGTTGTGGTTGGATTTTGAAGTAATTCCCGATTGTCCCAGGCAGATTCTATAAGTGTACGCAATTGATTCATATCTTGAAGAGTTTTCACAAATATAGGGGCATTTTTTAAAATAGGTAGGTGCTGGAAATAAAAAAGGGAGAAATCGATTGGGTTATAAATCAATTTCTCCTTTTTTTAAAAACGTTTTATTCGTTAATCGCTATCCGCCAATTGGTTTAAACTGTTCGGATTTTGAAAATTAATCAGAAAACGTTTTGTCTTTGCGTAAAGATACATTTTCACATTATCAAAAAGCATTACCGTAATCGGGTTCGATTTTTCATCCATACACAAGTAAATGATGCCTCTATCGGGTAAATCGGTTTTCGAAATAATAGTAAGATGGTAATTCTTATCCACTTTCAAATGGATTTCTTTAGTAGTAAATTCTGCCTTTTGATTATTAATATATTGGCATTTCCCCCATTGCTGAATATTATCGCGGGACTGGACTTGGTTATAGCTGAAGACTCGGTTCTGTGCTGTGAGGGCACAAAGAGGGAATAGAAACAAGAAGAAAAACAGTTTTCTACAAGTCATTTAGCTTTATCTAATTTGGTACTGCAATTACGGTATTATTTTTTGAAGTTTGGTTTTTTTTTGAATAAAAAGTCGATAAAATACACAACATGCAATTAATTGTAAGCTTTAGAGTACATTTTGATTTAAAAGCCACGCTATTAGATTCAATTTTTGTTACCTTTGAAAAAAAATTAATGCCTAGAATACTTGCTATCGATTATGGTCAAAAGCGCACTGGAATCGCAGTCACTGATGAACTGCAAATTATTGCATCGGGCCTGACTACAATTCCGTCGGATACCACCCTAACGTTCTTGAATGACTATTTTAATAAAGAACAGGTCGTTAAAATAGTAATTGGAGACCCGAAGCAAATGAATGGACAACCTTCGCAAAGTGCCGCAATGATTGATGAATTTATAGTAAAATTAGAGCAGCGTTTCCCTGAAATTAAAATTATCCGTGTCGATGAGCGTTTCACTTCTAAAATGGCATTCCAGACTATGATCGACAGCGGACTTTCGAAAAAACAACGTCAAAACAAAGGCTTAATCGATGAAATTGCGGCAACTATAATGCTTCAAGATTACCTGACTCGGAAGATGATATGAGGTAGCAGTTCGATAGTTGAGAAAAATAAAATTATAAAAATCTACTAATTGTTTCCTTCGCTTTTTCAATGTATATTTTTTCACTATTTTTGCCAACCACAGCGTCGAAAAGCGTTTTTTTGTTGCCGTGTAACTTAATTTAATCGTCATGATTTTACCAATTATTGGTTATGGAGATCCTGTCCTGAGAAAAGTAGGCGAGGCAATAACTCCAGACTATCCTCAGTTAAAAGAAACCATCGCAAATATGTACGAAACAATGTATAATGCCTATGGAGTAGGATTGGCTGCGCCACAAGTTGGCTTGGCGATTCGTTTGTTTATTATCGATACAACACCTTTCAGTGAAGATGAAGATTTATCGAAAGATGAGCAGCAACAGCTTAAAAGTTTCCAGCGTACGTTCATCAATGCGAAGATGCTGAAAGAAGAAGGCGAGGAGTGGGGATTTAATGAAGGTTGCCTCAGTATTCCCGAAGTCCGTGAGGATGTTTACCGTAATGAAAAAATAACTATCGAATACTGCGACCAAGATTTCAAAACGGTAACGGAAGAATTCGACGGGTTAATTGCTCGGGTCATCCAACACGAATACGACCATATTGAAGGAATTCTATTTACAGATAAGATTTCGTCATTAAAAAAACAACTCATCAAAAAGAAATTACAAAACATCATGGAAGGGAAAACCCGACCGGACTATAAAATGAAATTCGTCTCCAAAAAAGGAAGATAAGTAACCCAAATTAATTGAATTAATAAAAATAAACATGAACTTAGAAAAAATATTAGCCATATCCGGAATGCCTGGAATTTACGCCCTCAAAGTGCAAACCCGTACCGGTTTTGTAGCAGAATCATTACTTGATGGAAAAAAAGTTACCGTTGGATTGCGCAGTAATGTGAGCTTATTGACGGAAATTTCAATATATACGCACGATGCAGAGAAACCCCTCGCCGAAGTAATGCGGGCTATCGCAGTGAAAGAAAAAAGCGGACCGGCCATTTCACACAAAGAGGATAACGCCAAATTGGTCGCTTATTTCAAAGAGATTCTTCCGGATTATGATGAAGACAGAGTATATCCTTCTGATATCAAAAAGGTTTTGAACTGGTATAATATCCTGCAATCCAAAGGGCTGGTTTCTCAAGAAGAGCCAAACAAAGAAGAAGAGGCGAGAGTGGAAGAGATCGTTAAGGAAAAAGTTGCTAAAGCCAAAGCTTCTCCAAAGAAGAAAGCGCCTAAAAAGGAATAATTGCCTGCCTACCTAAAAAATTTAATCCTGTCACAATGTTTTTTTTGCGACGGGATTTCTTATTTTTACATAACCCGCGGCTATAAGGCCCACTGATGAAATAATTTTTTCCGATGAATTCGAAACAATTGCAACTCCAGTCCTTCGAACGATTACTCAACATCATGGACGATCTGCGTGAGAAATGTCCCTGGGATAAAAAACAAACGCTCGAATCCTTACGCCATCTGACCATCGAAGAAACCTACGAATTGGGCGATGCAATTTTGAATAATGACTTGAATGAAATCAAAAAGGAACTCGGCGATTTACTGCTGCATATTGTTTTTTATGCAAAGATAGGCAGTGAATCCGACGCTTTTGATATAGCGGATGTCTGTAATGAAATTTGCGAGAAACTGATTCATCGGCATCCACACATTTATGGAGATGTCGTAGTGGCAGATGAAGAAGAAGTCAAACAGAATTGGGAAAAGCTCAAACTGAAGGAAGGCAAAAAGTCAGTTCTCGAAGGCGTGCCGCAAGGTCTACCGGCACTGGTAAAAGCCAGTCGCATTCAGGATAAAGTGAAAGGCGTCGGCTTCGATTGGGAAGAACCC
>JBBRXW010000280.1:0-3236 GCA_038238295.1 Flavobacteriales bacterium
CGATTCTCCGGTTCATAATGTGACCACCGATAGTTTAGGTTCAATGGTTCGTAAATACGACCGATCTAACAAAAGAACTACTTTGATAAACGATAATGTTAGAGTTTATAAAGGCGGAACATGGATAGACAGAGCGTATTGGTTAGATCCGGCACAAAGAAGATACTTCCCGCAAGATATGGCAACTGATTATATTGGCTTCCGTTGCGCTATGTCAAGAGTTGGACCAAAAGCAGACAAAAAGAAAAGACCAAGAAACTAATCTGGTACTCGATAATTTAATAAAAGCCCTTTCATAGGGCTTTTATTTTTTAATTTTTTATCATGGATATTGCACACCTTCACCAATTGTTTTTGAAATGCCATTCGGTTTCTATCGACACCCGTAAAATTGAGCCACATTCTTTCTTTATTGCTATAAAAGGAGATCGTTTTGATGCCAATACTTTTGCAAAAGAAGCATTAGAGAAAGGCGCTTCCTATGTGATCATCGATAATGCGGACTATTATATTGATGAACGAACCATTGTCATGGAAGACAGTCTGGAGGCGTTGCAGCAACTATCCAAATTCCACCGGCAGCATTTAAAATTGCCTATAATTGCCCTTACGGGAAGTAATGGTAAAACGACTACTAAAGAGTTGGTTCAGGCTGTACTTTCTAAAAAATTCAATACCAAAGCCACCGTAGGAAATCTAAATAATCATATCGGCGTGCCATTGACCTTACTTTCATTTGATTCTAAAACCGAAGTAGGCATTGTAGAAATGGGTGCGAACCATCAGAAGGAAATAGAGTTTTTGTGTGAAATTGCCCAGCCTGATTATGGGTATATTACCAATTTTGGCAAAGCGCATCTCGAAGGATTTGGGGGAGTAGAAGGAGTAATTAAAGGGAAAAGTGAGATGTATACGTATCTTTCGCAAAACAATAAAACCGTTTTTGTCAATCTTGAAGATCCGATTCAGGTAGAAAAAACGCGTCAGATGAAAATCAGTACTTTTGGAATTCAAAATATTGCTGCCGATACCAATATCGATGCAATAAGCGCGAATCCTTTTGTCGAAATTCATTACTCCAATAGCACCATAAAATCCCATTTAATAGGTTTATACAACGCTAATAATATTAATGCTGCGGTAGCCATCGGAAGGTATTTTGAAGTGGCAGAAGAAGCCATTGCGGAAGCCATAGCGAATTATATTCCGGAGAATAACCGCTCGCAATTGGTGCATAAAAATTCGAATGAAATTATATTGGATGCCTATAACGCCAATCCAAGTAGCATGGCCGTAGCAATTGCCAACTTTGTTCAATTGGAAAATACTGGAAAGATGGTCATTTTGGGAGATATGTTTGAACTTGGAAACGAAAGTATTTCGGAGCACCATGAAATTGTTGTGTCGCTTTTGAATCAGAAAGCAATAGAATGTTATTTCATTGGGAAAGATTTTTATCAGAATAAAATCGAAAAAGCCAACTTTCATTTCTTCGCCACTTTTGAAGAATTTGCGGAAAACATACAAAAAAACAATTTTCAAAATAAAATGATGCTCATCAAAGGCTCGAGAGGAATGGCATTAGAGCGAACTTTAGAACTACTTTAAAATAAAAAAACTCCATTATAATTAATGGAGTTTTTGGGAATAGGTAACTATTTTCAAACAAAAGAGGTTTTAAAATTTGTAGTAATAAAGGCGCATTTATTCAAAAAGAAATAGGCAACCGAATCCATAGAGCGGCGTTTCGTCCCTATGATCTATTCCAAATTCGAAACCGGGTCCAAGTGTAAGATGCTTACTGACAACCCATTCAACAGAAGCTTCAATCGTATTATAAGGAAGGTGATGTTCATCAGCCGGCGCATTCGGTTGTGTTTTAAATTCGTTGGTTTCGTTGTTATAATCCACAATGATATTGAGTTTGTCTTGCTTCACTATCCAATTGTATCCGATGCGAAAACCGTATAAGTATTTCGTCCAGTGGTCACCATCCACTTTAACGCCGGAATCATCATAGATAGAGTCAGTCGTTACGGAACCAAATTGTTTTCGGGCACTGAAATTCAGATAGATAGAACCTGGTCCAAGAAATTTAGCATATACAGCAGTTAATTTTACAAAACTCCCTGCTTTCGAACCTTCCTGAAATGCGGGAGTATTTCTTAATCCGGGCAACGGAAAATTCACTTCAAGCAAAGTTCCTATTGTAGGTTTGAAAGTGCCTTTGCCACCATCTCTGAGCCAACGCTGGTTGTATCCTAAATTCAATTGTCCTGAATTATCGGTGCCATCATGTTCGAGGAAAAAAGAGGCTAAGAGTTGTGAGTTTTGTAAAAAATTCGACTTACTCTTTGGAGTGTATTCAACTTCTGGCTCAATTCCGATAATTTGGCTCTCAGCTTTACTATAGGCGAATGTCGGCAAAATCCTAAACTCTAAAAATCCCGGAGGAGTTGGCTGGCCATCTTCAAGCGAATTGAAAGCGTCGCAGGATTGTAAAAAGGTGACATTGTCTTCTTTTTCGACTTTGTCTTCAGCAAGATCATTTTGGCTGAATGCTGGAATAGTAGTCAATAGAATTGCGGCAAAAAGCCAGTGAATCTGTCTCATTATGAAGTGCAAGTTTAGGATTAGGCAACAAATTTTAATATTAAATCTATTACAATCCTGTAGCAATTCTATGGCAATTCTATTTTTATCATTCGGTTGAAATTCGCAGACTAAAACGTTACTACAAATGAACCGCCCATTTGTTTGCCATCATAATATGGAGTAAACATGGTCGTGGATTTATTTGATTTTGAGCGGAATACTTTTTCATTCAAATACGGATTCAGCCAATATGCAATTTTGGTGCTCAGAATTCCTATTCCCGCACCGGCAGCGACATCGGTCAACCAATGTTTGTTATTGTATATACGGAAAACGCCCGTAGCAGTCGCGACAACATAGCCTGAAACACCATACCAAACCGATTGGTCTTTGTATTCTTGGTATAAAAATTCGGCACCAGCAAAGGCCAAAGCAGTATGCCCGGATGGAAAGGAGTTGTTGGCGGAACCATCGGGACGTTCCACCTTGGTAATCTTCTTTAAAGCAGTTACCGTTGTAAAAACCAAAACCATCGATGTTCCCAGAATAATGCTTCTGTTC
This sequence comes from Flavobacteriales bacterium, assembly GCA_038238295.1. GTDB lineage: Bacteria > Bacteroidota > Bacteroidia > Flavobacteriales > Flavobacteriaceae > Flavobacterium. The sequence continues at coordinate 3,157 of JBBRXW010000280.1, forward strand.
TTTAAATTGTTTTTTCCTGGTATCCCAAAATTGTTCAATGCATAGACAGATAATGCGGGTGCGTATTGTATGAAATCGTC
>JBBRXW010000281.1:0-3221 GCA_038238295.1 Flavobacteriales bacterium
ATCGAAATCTTCGGCATAAGCCAATGGCGCCATTTCTTCGAGTACTGCCATGATGTCTTTTATCTTCATAATTTTAGGTTGCCCATTGGTTAAAATAGTCTTTGATGATCCAGGCTCCGTTGATTTTTTCGAAATACAAATAACTGCCGCTGTTGTGTTCGATGCTGCGATAGAAGGCAACTTTAACCAAAGCGAAATTGTTGTTCGAAAAATAAATGGGTTTGCTGACAATCATCAGCCGTTGGTTGTTTTCGCCATAGCGTTCGGAAACGACTTTATATTCTTCGAACGACATGCAGCTATTGACTTTCGTCTTCAAATATTGATTTTGGTTGTTGAAAACGATGTTGTATTCTTTCTCCCAAGTTTCCTCATTAGGCATTATTTGTTGTTTGATTTCAGCAGCATTTTTCTTCAATACCTCGTTGTTGGTAATGACTTCGAGTACCTCTTCGATGTTGGGTGCCTTTTTGCAATAAAAATCCAATAGCTGTAAACGGCCCTTAACGATTACTTTTTCGTTGCTGTAATACTTGGAGAAAATAATTTTCAAAAGTGCCGCACTGTCGATTTCCTGCGCCGTTGCAATCGTCGAGAGCAATAAAAAGAAGAAAAAAAATTTATTCAGCTGTGGCTTCATTGGGAGGATGTTTCTATAATTATTTTCGTTCAAAGATAAAAAATTGCTACTTTCGTGCTATGATTTTGCTGAGAAAATTACTCTTCCCTTTTGCCATGCTGTATGGGTTCATTACTTCGATACGGAATTATCTTTTCGATATCGGTTTTTTAAAATCATATGCTTATCCAATTCCAGTAATCGCTGTCGGAAACCTCAGTGTTGGCGGTACTGGAAAGACACCAATGATAGAATATTTGATTGCATTACTGCATAAGAAATATGCTTTAGCGACGTTGAGCCGCGGTTATAAAAGGCAATCTGTTGGATTTCTTTTTGCAGATTTGAATACTAATGCGATGACGTTGGGCGATGAACCGTATCAAATGCATCAAAAATTTCCTGATATTATGGTTGCTGTCGATGCTGACCGAAGAAACGGCATCGAACAATTGCTTTCAAAAAAAAATAAACCTGAAATAATTTTACTGGATGATGCTTTTCAACACCGAAAAGTAAAGGCTGGTTTCTATATTCTGCTGACAGCTTATGGTGATTTGTATGCTGATGATTGGATGCTACCGACCGGAAATTTAAGAGAAAGCCCTAGCGGAGCCAAGCGTGCGGATTGCATTATCGTGATGAAATGCCCGATGAATATGACTGTTGAAGAGCAGCTCGAAATCGAAAAGAAATTGAAAGCGGAAGACCACCAGAAAGTTTATTTTGCCTACATCCATTATGATACAAAGGTATACTCAAAAAAATCATCAATAACAACCAGTGAATTACAAAATCGAGATAAATTACTGCTTGCCGGCATTGCCAAACCGAAACCATTTTTCGATCATTTGCAGCAGGAAAATGATAGCACATTGACATTTCCGGACCACCACCATTTCACGCAAAGTGACATCGATGCTATACAAAAACAAGCCACAAACAAACTGATCATTACGACTGAAAAGGATTATGTCCGGCTTAAAAACCATATTCCCGAAACGCAACTTTTTTATCTGCCGATACAAACTTCTTTTGTTGGTAAAGCGGATCAATTCGAGAGTGCTATCTTCAAATATTTGGGTGTGTAATGGAAATTATGCAAACAATTTTCAAAATCGAATAATGATTTTCAGCCGTGTTTTTTCCAAATTTACAGCGTATTTATTGTATTGAAATTGATGAAAATATGGGCCTAACCAAATACAACGAAAAGCGTAATTTCGGTGAAACTGCCGAGCCGAAAGGCACCATCAAAAAGTCTGAAAAGGAGTTGCTGTTCGTCGTGCAAAAGCATGCCGCATCGCATTTGCATTATGATTTTCGACTTGAGATGGAGGGCGTCCTTAAAAGTTGGGCAGTACCCAAAGGGCCATCGATGAATCCGGAAGACAAACGGCTAGCAATGATGGTCGAAGATCATCCCTATGATTACAAGGATTTTGAAGGCAATATTCCAACCGGGAATTACGGTGCCGGAAATGTCATCGTTTGGGATAACGGGACGTTTACTACCGAAGAAAAAGTTGCCGATCCTGAGAAATCATTGCGTGCCGGATTGCATAAAGGGCATCTCAGCTTTATCCTTAAAGGAAAAAAACTCAAAGGGGAATTCTCGCTAATCAAACTTCATGGCAAGCAAGAAAATGCTTGGCTGTTGATTAAAAAAGCGGATAAACATGCCACCAATACGGATATTTTACTAAAGAATAAATCCGTGCTTTCGAAAGCAACACTTGAAAGTCTGCAAGAAAAAAATGCGGAGAACGCGACAATAAAAAAAAAATCGACACCAAAAAAGCTTCCAGCTGAGAAGAAAAAAGCGGCTTTTATTGCACCGATGCTTGCCGATACAGCCACGGAACCTTTTGATAAACAGGATTGGGTTTTCGAAATCAAATACGATGGCTATCGGACGGTAGCGGTGATCAACACGGATACAGTCGATTTGTTCAGCAGGAATCAACTTTCGTTCAATAAAAATTTTAAAGCTATTGCCGATGAACTCAAAGTACTCACCGGACACACTGCAGTTCTCGATGGTGAAGTCGTAATCGAAGAAAATGGTAAATCTAATTTTCAGTTGCTGCAGAATTTCCAAAAATCGGGTAAAGGCACTTTGAAATATTATGTGTTTGATATTCTGCATTTGGATGGGCACGACATTACGAATCTGACACTACTAGAACGAAAAGAATTGTTGAAATTATTGCTTACCAATTTTGCTTTTGAAAACATTCACTATTCCGATCATATCGAAACCAACGGAAAATCATTCTTTGAAGAAGCGATAAAAAACAACCTCGAAGGAATCATTGCGAAAGATACCCATAGTCCGTATCGCTTAGGAAAGCGCAGTGATGAATGGCTTAAAATTAAAATTATCCAGAACGAAGAAGCAGTGATTATAGGGTATACCGAGCCGAAAGGGTCAAGGAAGTATTTTGGATCGTTACTTCTCGGACAGTTTGCTGACAATGAATTGCGGTATATCGGTAACTGCGGTACCGGTTTTAACGATAGTGCTTTAAAGGATTTGTATGATAAATTCAAATCGATAGAACTTTCAAAGTCGTCCATAATCGAAAAAGTAAAAGTACCC
>JBBRXW010000282.1:0-3214 GCA_038238295.1 Flavobacteriales bacterium
AAAATCTAGAAACAGTGACATGTCATTACCAAAGAAAGGATCTAACCCAATGATGCCTTTTATTGTCGCTTCTTTTGCGCAATTTGATTTCGGAAATGGAGAAAAGAGCATCAATTTATTATCGCTTTCAAGAAGATCCGATGCTAAGCTTACCGTCAGCAATCGATTTTTTTTATTTTTTCTATCTGCTCCAGAATGCTTTCCAAATGTGGCAAATTTTTTATTTCCAAAATCAGAAACAACGGTAGAATCACACAACACAGAACTAGCCGCGCCAGTATCAAATAAGAAATTACAGGGCTTGTCATCAACAGCAATTTTAATAATCGAGCCACCTTTATCTAACATCGTGCAATTCTCATTAAGCACAATTTTTTCATTGATTGCATATTTCAAAGTGGTACACGAAGTAATACAGCAGACTAATATCAGAAGGTTTGTTTTCATTGCAGCGTTTAATGAAGGTTGTCTGAATGAAGTGGTTCAGACAACCTTTACTGAGTTTTTACGGATTTATAGGACTCTGTTGTGTAATCTGACAATTCACAATTTGACAAATGAGATCAATCGCTAATTTAATTATGCACCAGACGCAGAATCTGTTTTGGCTGGAGAAAGTTCCTTCTTTGAGCGCTCTCAAACCGTTTTTAGCATTTAAATAGGCCAGATCAAGTAATGATTTCCCATCATAAGTTTTTAAAACAGTTTCTGAATTGGCACCTACAGAAACATAGCCATACACATCGCTTAAAAATCGGTCTTCTTCTTTTGTTGGGGTAGCTGTTCCTATTTGACCGTTCAACCAATCCTTATAGGTCATTCCTTTTTCATAAGTGTCTTTTGCCGAAGCAACTACTACCGTCATGGCAGATTTGGTAAAACTTCCGTTCTGCGCATTTCCCGCAAAACAAAACATAACTGTGGCGATTAAACCTAAAAATAATTTTTTCATGGCTAATAAATTAAAAGTTAAATAAATTGATGTTACAAATGTCTCGAGTCATTGGTATGGTAAAACTAGCCGTTAAAAAATGAAAGTTGTTGTAGTTTTTCTGTATATCCTGTTAAAAATATTTGGCTTATTTTTGCATTAAATTTTTAAATAAAATCGATGAGAACTCTTGTTATAGGCGACATACACGGCGGGTTGCGCGCATTGCATCAACTATTCGAACGTGCCAACATCGCTTCTAACGACCGTTTGATCTTTCTTGGCGATTATGTTGATGGCTGGAGCGAATCGCCGGAAGTCCTGGATTTTCTGATCCGTTTAAAGACATCCCACAACTGTGTTTTTATCCGTGGCAATCATGACGACCTCTTAACCGACTGGCTCAGCGAAAGCAAGGACAACCGGACGTGGTACCAACATGGTGGCGAATCTACCGTATTGGCCTACCGTCATGTCAATGCTGAAACTAAAAAAAAACATATTGCATTTCTGCAATCTTTACAAAATTATTATCTCGACGACCACAATCGTCTGTTCATTCATGCGGGTTTTACCAATATGAACGGAGTGCTTCATGAGCATTTTCCACGTTTATTTTTTTGGGAAAGAACCTTATGGGAATCCGCATTAGGATTAAACAAAGACTTAGACCGCGATTCTTCTCTGTATCCCAGAAGGCTAAAACTGTATAAAGAAATCTATATCGGCCACACGCCTGTCACTCAAATCGGCCAAACAGTACCCGTGCAAATGGCTTCCGTATGGAATGTTGATACTGGTGCCGCATTCAAAGGACCGCTAACCGTTTTAGATATCGACACCAAAGAATACTGGCAAAGCGAACCATTACCCGATTTATACCCAGACGAAAAAGGCCGTAATTAAAAATATTCTTTTACTTTTGTCCCATAATTTTAACCATTCAATCTGTATGAAAAAGATCATTGTATTATTGTTTTTAGGCACTGCTTCGCTTCTAAACGCGCAGGCTTTTAAAGGAAAAGGAGATATTAAAGCTCAGGTTGGAGCCAACATTCAGGACCACGGTGCGGGAATTATGGTTTCAGGAGATTTTGGACTGGGAGAAAATATCTCGGTTGGTTTTGTTACCAGTTATTTATTGAATGTGGATAACATCGCAGGAACAGAAGTAGATTTTGGAGATCGTATCGATGTAAAAGCCCGTTTTAACGCCAACTTAGGAAGCGTATTTCAACTTGATAAGAAGATGGATGTTTATCCAGGACTTGATTTGGGATTGCGCAACTTTGGAACGCATCTCGGTTTCCGTTATTTCTTTACCGACGGATTTGGGGTTTTTGCTGAAGCTGGATTGCCAATTGCAAAATACGATCAGAACGTCTATGGATATGATCATTTGAACAATCAAGCGTATTTTAATATCGGGGCGAGTTTTAACTTATAAGATTTTGATAGCCATAAAAAAAGCGACTTTTTCAAGTCGCTTTTTTTATGGCTATTTTCTTTTTAAAAGAATTATAAATCAAATTTGATTCCCTGTGCCAAAGGCAAACTCGTCGTATAGTTGATGGTATTGGTTTGTCTTCTCATATAGATTTTCCAGGCATCAGAACCGGATTCGCGTCCGCCGCCAGTTTCTTTTTCACCACCGAAAGCACCACCGATTTCAGCACCAGAAGTTCCGATATTGACGTTGGCGATTCCACAATCTGAACCTGCAACCGAAAGGAATCGCTCCGCTTCACGCAAGTTGTTGGTCATAATCGCAGAAGACAATCCCTGCGCTACGCCGTTTTGTACGTCGATGGCGTTTTCTACTTCTCCGGAATATTTCAACAAGTAGAGTACTGGTGCGAACGTTTCGTGTTGTACGATTTCGAAGTTATTTTTAGCTTCAGCAATTGCTGGTTTAACGTAGCAGCCGCTTTCATAGCCTTCACCGGAAAGTACGCCGCCTTCAACCAAAATTTTTCCACCTTCTTCGACTACTTTTGCTAGTGCTTTGTTGTACATTTCAACAGCGTGAGTATCTATTAGTGGTCCAACGTGATTGTTCTGATCTAATGGATTTCCGATACGTAATTGTTTGTACGCCGACACAATCGCATCTTTTACTGTATCATAAATACTATCATGAATGATCAGACGACGTGTTGATGTGCACCGTTGTCCGGCAGTTCCGACAGCTCCAAACACCGCTCCGATAACCGTCATTTTGATGTCGGCATCTGGAGTTACAATGATGGCATTGTTTCCGCCTAATTCTAATAATGATTTTCC
>JBBRXW010000283.1:0-3200 GCA_038238295.1 Flavobacteriales bacterium
GGACCGATGTGTTTCGATTACGGATTCGGGCCGTTCCGCTGGGTCTGCGCTTCCGGAAATCCTGAAGATCTCACTAAAACCGATGCTATTGCTTCTGAAGTTTTAGAAACTATGGCAGAAACCGCGCCTCTAGAAATTCAGCAGCAAATGCAGGATAACATCCGTTGGATTAAAGGTGCGCAAGAAAACAAGTTAGTAGTTGGCTCGCAGGCCAGAATCTTATATGCCGATGCGGAAGGCCGTATCAAAATTGCCGAAGCATTCAATCAGGCGATAGCGAAAGGGGAAATCGGTTCTATCATTTTAGGCCGGGACCATCATGATGTTTCTGGAACCGATTCTCCATATCGGGAAACGTCTAACATCTATGACGGGTCGCGTTTTACTGCCGATATGGCGATACAAAATGTCATTGGCGACAGCTTCCGTGGCGCCACCTGGGTTTCTATTCACAATGGCGGTGGCGTGGGCTGGGGCGAGGTTATTAATGGTGGATTTGGTATGGTTCTTGATGGCTCAGAGGCCGCTTCAAAACGTTTGGAATCGATGCTTTTCTGGGATGTTCATAATGGAATTTCCCGCAGAAGCTGGGCCCGAAATGAAGGTGCCATATTCGCCATTAAAAGAGCGATGCAATCACAGCCTTTGTTGAAAGTGACGCTTCCGAACGAAGTAGCAGATGAGTTGTTAGACGATTAGAGATAGATTCTTAGACTTTAAATTCCAATCGTTGGCAACAATTTTAATGGTGTGGCTTTTAAAATCTAATACTTTAAATTACTATGAAAACAATTTCATTTTTTCCGTTGCTCCTGCTCTTCATAGCAGCTTCCTGTAGTTCGGTCCGCGTAAATACGGACTACGATAAGAAAGTCGATTTCTCTCAATACAAAACCTATGCTTTTTATAAGACTGGAATTGATAAGGTGGAGATTTCTGATTTAGACAAGAAACGAATCCTGCGCTCGATTGATGAAGCGATGACTGCCAAAGGATTTACCAAAAGTGAAACTCCCGATTTGTTAGTCAATATTAATGCAAAAGCGGAGAAAAACGTCAACGTCAATCAATTTTATGCCGGCTATGGATACGGCTGGGGATTCGGATGGAACCCGTATTGGGGCGGCAATACCAGTATTTCTTCCTCTACAGACGGGATCCTGATTCTAGATTTGATAGACGCTAAGAAAAAAGAATTGGTCTGGCAAGGAGAAGGCACTGGTTACTTAACCAAAGATACCAACGAAAAAGACGAGAATATTAAAAATTTTGTGACTAAAATCTTAGAGCAATATCCCCCGAAGAAGTAGGCAGCTCTCAATCACAGAAACAGTAAAAAAACCGCAACATTCAAGCTGCGGTTTTTTTATTTGAACCCGTCTGCCCTAGCCCAGATGGCAATGGCATCCTTTTGTGGGGCTTGCACCGCAAAAGATAGAATGAACAGCTGGAATGGCTCCTAATAATTCAACAACTCCTGCATCTTTGCCTTCACTTTTTCGACATTGGGTACCATCGTTAGCTCTAAGATACTGTTGAGCGGAATTGCCGGTAGATTCTCTGAACCGATTACCATGACGGGTGCATCGAGGTGTTGAAAACATTTTTCCTGAATCATGCCCGCTAGGCTTCTTGCAAAAGTATTACTAACGGGCTCTTCGGTGACAATCAGGCATTTTTTAGTCTTCTTAACCGATTGTATAATCGATTGCTCATCTAAAGGATACAGCGTTCTTAAATCGACAATTTCAACTTGTGCCTGGAGATCTGACGAAGCATTCAACGCCCAATGCACGCCCATACCATAGGTAATGACTGAAATCGTTTCGTCTTCCTCTTGTGCCCATATTTCCTGAACGATATTCGCTTTTCCGAAGGGCAAAATATAATCTTCGGACGGTTCGTTGACACGCGCCGCTTCGGTGCCTTTAACTTTACTCCAATACAAACCTTTATGCTCTAAAATGACGACCGGATTCGGATCGTAATAGGCCGCTTTCATCAGCCCTTTGAGATCAGCGCCGTTGCTCGGATAGGCGATTTTAATACCGCGGATATTCGTCAAAACACTTTCAACTGACGAAGAGTGATACGGGCCGCCGCTACCATAAGCACCAATTGGAACACGTAGAATCATGCTCACTGGCCACTTCCCATTGGTTAAGTAACACGATCGGCTGACTTCGGTAAATAGTTGGTTCAAGCCCGGCCAGATGTAATCGGCGAACTGAACTTCAACGATCGGCTTCAAACCAACAGCGGACATTCCAACAGTCGAGCCTACGATAAATGCTTCCTGAATCGGCGTATTGAAAACCCGTTCATCACCAAATTTCTGCGCCAATGTAGCCGCTTCGCGAAACACGCCGCCCAAACGTCCGCCTACGTCTTGTCCGTACAGCAAACATTCCGGATGTTTTCGCATCAATTCTTCAACGGCAAACAGCGCGCAATCGACCATGACAACTTTGTCCTCACGTTCCGGATTGCGTTCCCCGCTTTCTTCAATTACTGGAGTTGGCGCAAAATCATGCGTAAATAAATCTTCGGGTTTCGGATCTTCCGCCAATAAAGCTTTATCGTAATCGACTTGTACTTTCGTCACTGCCGAGTTGTTTATTTTCTGAATGTCATTTTTGGTAAATCCGGCATCCAGCAATTGCTGTTGCAATACCGGAAACGGGTCGCGTGATTGTGCTTCTTCTAGGTCGTCGCGGTACCATTCCATTCGAACACCCGAAGTATGATGGTTCAATAACGGAACTTTCGCATGTACCAAAAAGGGGCGGCGTTCACTACGCATTGTATGCAGTACTTTCTGGATTGCTAAATAGCTTTCGGTAAAATTCGCGCCATCAATCGTAATTGCTTCAATGCCATGAAACCCCTTTGCGTATTCAAATGCATTTTGCGCTCTGGTCTCCTTCGCATTCGCCGAAATATCCCAACCGTTATCCTGCACGAGATATAAAATGGGAAGCTGTTTCAATGCCGCCATTTGAAAAGCTTCCGCTACTTCGCCTTCTGTTACCGACGCGTCACCAAGTGAGCAAACGACAATTGGTTTCTCTTCCGTTTTATCGTCAATGCCAATATTTTCTTTATACCAAAATCCCATCGCCGTTCCCGTCGCAGGAATCGCTTGCATTCCAGTCGCCGAGGACTGATGTGGAATCTTAGGTTTGTCGGCATCGCGCAAA
>JBBRXW010000284.1:0-3197 GCA_038238295.1 Flavobacteriales bacterium
AGATGATAATCGGAATCGCAAAGCGTTCAATCGGTTGCTCGTAATATTTATAATAGGTCTGGTTGCAATGATCGGCAACCAAAACAAAAATCGTATTGTTGAACCATGCCGATTTTTTGGCTTCATTGAAAAACCGTTTCAACGAATAATCGGTATACTCCACACATTTGTGCATTGGAATCTGGCCTTCATGAAATGTGTTCTTATACTTATCAGGAATGATATACGGCTCGTGTGAAGAAACGGTAAAAACAGTCGCCATAAAAGGGCGCTTCTTTTGATCTAAGGTCTTCTTCATGAATTGCAGAAATGGCTCGTCCCAAATACCCCAAAAACCATCGAATTGGGAGTCATCATTGAATTCTGTTCGGCCATAATAATTGTCGATTCCCAATATATTTCCAAATCCCAAAAATCCCATCGACCCATTCGCAGCGCCGTGAAAAAAAGATGTATTGTAGCCTTCGCTTTCTAATGTCGACACCAGCGATTCTATTTTTTGCTTTGGATACGGTGATGATGTAAACGCATCTTTAAACGACGGAATGCCAGCTAAAACAGATGATACACCGTGAATCGATTGTCGCCCGTTCGCGTACGCATTAGTGTAAATCATACTGTGCTGTGACAGCGAATCGAGAAAAGGTGTATGCGATTTGAAACCTGGAATATTTGTTTTTTTATTGAAAGCACCGTAATATTCTCGGCCATTACTTTCCAAAATCAACACGACAATATTCGGTTTTGTCGGCGGGTTATTATGATATTGTTTGATCGGTTGCACTTTTTCGAGAATCAATTGCGGCGTCACTCCCGCATAATCGGTTTTGATAAAACTGTTGCTGAATAAAGTCCGGATGATCGCAAAGGGCGTATTCAAAACAATATCCGAATGCACGATGTTTTTGACATGGCGACTCGCATCCAAGAGATTGATCGGTCGTGTCGATTTTTTGAAATCACCGCCACGGATTCCGCCGATAATCAGAATAACGATGACCAAAAATCCAACCATGGAAAACCCAAAATACGGAATATTCTTCGTGTATTTCACCGGAAGTACATTCACTTTTTTATACGCGTAAATCCACAGTATTGAAAAGAGTATAAACAGTGCCAGAACATACCAATAATCAACCATAAAGCTGACGAACAATGTCGTTTTATTGGTTTCGTGCTCAAGAACATTCAATGCCACAATCGTTGTTCTGGCATAAGTATATTTATAATAGATGAAGTCGATGAAGTTGGTCGCGTATGCCATTAAATTCAATACAAAATAAAGATACAGTAGAAACTTTTGGTATTGAGGCGATGTGTTTTTTTTGAAAGGCAGTATCGAAAAAACGATGAATAGCAGGTTCACATATAAAATCGCCGTCGTATCGAAAGGCAAACCGAAATAGCACAAACGAAAGAACTCGAATGTGGAATCGACTTTTAACAAATTAGAATTGAAAAGGAAAAATAAAACCCTTGCGAAAAAGTAAAAAATATAAGCGAGCAAAATTCTGTAAAGCAAAACCTTATATTCGTTGAGACGCAGGTGTTTTCGCATAGTATATCAATTGTGCGTCAAAATTATCAAATTAATTGTAATAATAAAGTGTGCGGCTTAAATTAAACCAAAAAGAAATAGTGAAAAGAAGTCGGATTTTAAAAAGAATTGAAACTATCGCTATGTGCAATACGGATTTATTACTTAATTTGCAAGTATAAAGCGAACCTAAATTACCCAGATCACCCGTTTATTTGATTTTCCTTATCATCAGAAGCAACTTTTCGATAACATTCCAGATGCTTTGGTGACTAAATATGATGGCCAATGGGTACCAACTTCTACCGACGAATATATTGCGAAAGCCAATGCCATTTCACGGGCTTTGCTGCGATTGGGCATCCAAAAAGATGACAAGATTGCAATCATTTCGACCACTAACCGTACGGAATGGAATGTCATGGATATCGGGATTCTGCAGACCGGTGCGCAATCGGTGCCGATTTACCCGACCATTTCGGAAGAAGATTACGAGTATATTTTAAATCATTCGGGGTCGATTTATTGTTTTGTATCCGACGCTGAAGTATTGCGGAAAATTACTTTGATTCAACAAAATGTGCCACAATTGAAAGCCGTTTATTCCTTTAATACCATCGAAGGCTGCAGACACTGGACCGAATTACTCGATTTAGGGCAAGATGAAAGCAATCAAAGTGATGTCGAAAACAGAAAAGATCAGGTTAAAACCGAAGATTTAGCGACCATCATTTATACTTCTGGAACGACAGGGCGACCGAAAGGAGTCATGCTTTCACACAGGAATATTGTTTCTAATATTTTGGATAGTGCACCACGTATTCCGTTTGCTGCCGGGAAAAGCAGGGCTTTAAGTTTCCTACCAATTTGCCACATTTTTGAACGAATGATTTTGTATTTGTACCAATTTTATGGCGTATCCGTTTATTTCGGCGAGTCGATTGATAAAATCGGTGATAATATTCGGGAAGTCAAACCGCATGTAATTACCGCAGTTCCGAGGCTTTTGGAAAAAGTTTACGAACGCATTTATGCCAAAGGAATGGAGTTGAGTGGCATCAAAAGAAAACTTTTCTTCTGGGCGATTGATTTGGGATTGCGTTACGAACCGTATGGCGCGAATGGATTTTGGTATGAACTGCAATTAAAAATCGCCCGAAAATTAATCTTCAGCAAATGGAGAGAAGGCTTGGGTGGGAATTTAGATTTGATGGTTTCCGGTAGTGCGGCATTGCAACCCCGATTGGCAAGAATCTTTGCAGCAGCGGAAATTCCAGTGATGGAAGGCTACGGATTGACAGAAACTTCTCCAGTAATTGCTGTGAATGATATGCGTAATCATGGTTTCAAAATCGGAACGGTCGGAAAAGTTATTGATCATGTCGAAGTGAAAATTGCTGCTGATGGTGAAATCCTTTGCAAAGGCCCTAATGTAATGATGGGCTATTTTAAAGACGAAGAAAAAACCAAAGAAGCTTTACTGGATGGCTATTTTCATACGGGCGATATTGGTGAAATTGACAGCGATGGTTTTCTGAAAATCACCGACAGGAAAAAAGAAATGTTCAAAACATCAGGAGGAAAATACATCGCACCACAGTTGATTGAAAATACAATGAAGCAATCTCGCTTTATCGAGCAAATCATGGTGATTGGAGAC
>JBBRXW010000285.1:0-3174 GCA_038238295.1 Flavobacteriales bacterium
TTTGTTCATCATCAAAAACAGTATCATTTCAGGCTATCCTGTATTTCCGACGACCTATTTTCGTTTGTCATTTTTAGATTTTGCAGTGCCGGAAAATGTCGTGCGTTATTATTTCAATGAGAACAGGTTGTACAGATTTTTTTTGACAAATCGCGAATTTCATTCGATGTCACTGCCGCAAATTGCGCTAAAGTGGCTTTTCGCTTCGAAGATTAATGGCTTTTTAAATGTCATCACAGTGGTGGTGCTATTGATTATTCCTTTTTTTATTCGGAAGTATTTCAACAGCAAGCCCGTTTGGATGCTTTATGGCGTTGTATTTTTAGAATTTATCCTTTTGCTTTTGAGTTCGCCGGTATATCGGTTTTTCATTCATTTCACCTTGTTCTTTAGCCTACTGATTTATGCCTGCTGGCTGGATAAAAGGCGCAGTATTCTATTCTCTTATACTCTGGCAACTCTACTGGTTATTGTGGTGCTTTTCTTCCCAATCAATTTTACCGCACTGACCAAAAACAAATTAATCAGCAAAAACAGTTCATTCACTTCTGAGATGCTGATTTTTCCGCATCAGAATTCGAAAAATGAAACCCGCTACCAAGTAGTAGAAAATGGAAATTTGAAATACTATTCGCCGATACAAAATTCTTTTTTTTGGGGAACCGGAAACGGCCAATTGCCTTGTGTGAGTAAGGAACAATTGGATTTCTTTGAATATTATTTACAGGTATTTCCACAAATGCGCACGACCGATTTAAAGGATGGATTTTACGCTAAAAAAACTTCTCGATGAATAAGAGTGACCTCCAATCTTTTCTTGATGAAAAAGTAGAACTGTATAATAATCCAAGTTTTATAGAAAGCGATCCCGTTCAGATTCCACATTTGTTTTCACAAAAAGAAGACATCGAAATTGCTGGTTTCCTGACCGCCACTATTGCTTGGGGTAACCGGAAAATGATTATCCAAAACGCACACAAAATGATGGCTTTGATGGGAAATGCGCCTTTTGATTTTGTCATGTCACATTCCGAAAATGATCTGGAACGTTTAGAGGATTTCGTGCACCGTACTTTCAATGGAATCGACTTTGTCACTTTCATCAAAGGGTTAAAACATATTTATTTGCAGCATGGCGGTTTAGAAAGTGTCTTTACAAAATACCAGCAAAAAGATAGTTTACAGCAAAGCATCCATGAATTTAAAAAGGTATTCTTTGAAATACAGCACCAAATACGAACGCAAAAACACATCTCGGATCCGCTCCATAATTCTGCTGCGAAGCGGCTCAATATGTACTTTCGCTGGATGGTCCGCCAGGACAACAAAGGGGTCGATCTAGGCATTTGGAAAAACATATCACCTTCACTTCTATCTTGTCCGTTAGATGTGCATTCCGGAAATGTAGCGCGGAAAGTAGGATTGCTGACTCGAAAACAAAATGATGCCAAAGCAGTTGCTGAACTCGATCACAATCTTCGAATACTTGATCCGGTCGATCCGGTAAAATATGATTTTGCATTATTTGGTCTGGGCGTCTTTGAAGGCTTTTAAAGTCGTTAAAGCTTTATTAATCAAAAACCTACAAAAAGCAATGTAAAAGTAGGGTAAACAAAATGTTAATTGTTTAATATTTAAGGTCGATATCGTAAAATAATATTTAAATTTGCGCCTTCAATTCACATTTTTGACAAGAAATAACCCAACTTATAATGAAATTATCATTGAATACTAGAAGACCCTACATCATCTTAGTTTGCCTAATTGCTACTAATCTGTTCACTTTTTACTTTACAAGGAAAAAGGACAAGTTAGTTGCTGAAGCTGATATGGAGCAGTCAAGTTCTGCATATTCTGAAAATAGTGCTTGTGCTGTAAAAGTTAAAAGGCTAAATGGATACAGTTATATCAAGCCCGTTTTATTCGTTGATAAAGTATGTGAATCAGATGAGTTAATGCCTTTGAAAGAAAGTATTACCAACATGATTACAAGCTATAAAAATTCAGGGGTTTTAAATTCTGCTTCGGTATATTTTAAAGAATACGGTTCTAACAGTTGGTTTACGATAAATGATGATGAGAGATATCAACCTGGCTCCCTTTTTAAAGTTCCAGAATTGATTGCTTATTTGAAAATGAATGAAATGAAACCCGGTATATTGAATAAAGTAATTAAATATAATAAGCGTTTGAATACTGGTCTTAAACAAAATTTTGCTTCAAAATCTATTCAAGTTGGACAGCAATATACCATTAAAGAATTATTGACCTATATGATTGTTTATTCTGATAATGAAGCCACTGCCTTATTAAATGCCAATATTAATATACCTATTTTTAATAAGGTATTTACAGATTTAGGATTAAAATATCCCGACAATGTAGATAGCTCCATCACTGCTAAAGAGTATACCTATTTTATGAGAACATTATTTAATGGTTCGTATCTAAGTAGAGATGATTCTGAATATGCAACGGAATTATTGAGCTACTGCAACTTTACAGAAGGCATGCGAAATAGTTTACCAACAACGGTAAAAATTGCGCACAAATTTGGTGAATCGGGAAATCTTTCTGAACAGCAACTGCATGAATCTGGAATCATTTATTTAGATGACAAACCGTATGTACTAACTATAATGACAAAAGGAAAGGACTATAAAAAATTATCTGGCGTTATCAAAGAAATCTCAAGTACGGTTTATCAAAATATGTTGAATAATACCAAAGTAACGATCTAAAAACTCGTCGTCTTACTCTCCTCCTTTCTACGGTAAGCTTATTGTTCAATGCTTTAAAAAGTGTACCTTTGCGCAAATTACAACGCAATGAGTACTTTCGAGCAATTCAATCTTCCTAAATCCGTTCAGAAAGCGATTGATGAATTAGGCTTTACAACCCCAACTCCTATTCAGGAAAAATCGTTTTCAGTAATCATGTCCGGTCGCGATATGATGGGAATTGCGCAGACTGGAACCGGTAAAACATTCGCGTATTTATTGCCGTTATTAAAACTCTATAAATTTACGCCTACCCACACCCCAAAAATTGTCATCCTCGTTCCTACCCGAGAACTCGTGGTTCAGGTCGTTGAGGAAGTCGAAAAACTGACCCAATATATGTCTGTCCGTACTTTGGGAATTTATGGTGGTGTCAATATCAATACCCAAAAAA
>JBBRXW010000286.1:0-3170 GCA_038238295.1 Flavobacteriales bacterium
AAAATGCTCCTAGAGAAGATCGTGGCCCGCGTCCGGAAAGACGCGACGACAGAGGACCAAGAAGAGACGACAAAAGATAATCATTCTTTTATCATATAAAGACCCCGAATTCCATTAGGATTCGGGGTTTTTTACTTTTTATAGGTTTATAGTTTAATGTAAGGTTGGTACAGCATTACCGTCAATATTGCAATTGTTGTATAAGTATAACTATTTTTACCCGTCAATTTACATTACCCAAACAACACAAATGATGAGAAACTAATCAGCATACCGTTGCAAAATCTATAACGGGATTCTTAATTTTACCAGTTGCATTAGGGATGGAAGCAATTGTTTGAGCTCTTTTTGCGCAATGCAATGGAGCAAAAAAGCGAGTGCGGACAGCCCGACCCGAAGGGAAATGCCCGCCAAAAGATATTTTGTTTACCATTTTGTAACTTTATCGTAACTCTTGCCGTACAAGACCTGTACACTTTAAAATAAGGAGACAAAACTATGAGACAATTAAAAATCACCAAGCAGGTAACCAACAGGGAAACTGCATCTTTAGACAAGTATTTGCAGGAAATTGGAAAAGTAGATTTGATTACGGCGGATGAAGAAGTGGAATTGGCGCAAAAAATCAAAGCAGGTGATCAGAAAGCTCTCGAAAAGTTGACAAAAGCCAACCTGCGTTTTGTAGTTTCCGTAGCAAAACAATACCAAAATCAAGGTTTGACACTTCCGGATTTAATTAATGAAGGGAATTTAGGTTTGATCAAAGCGGCGCAACGTTTCGATGAAACCCGTGGTTTCAAATTCATTTCTTACGCCGTTTGGTGGATTCGTCAGTCGATTCTGCAAGCTTTGGCGGAACAATCGCGTATCGTTCGTTTACCATTGAACAAAATTGGTTCGATTAATAAAATCAATAAGATGTATGCGTTGCTAGAACAATCTAACGAACGCCCGCCATCTGCCGAGGAAATCGCCAAAGAATTAGACATGACTGTGAATGACGTAAAAGAGAGTATGAAAAACTCCGGGCGTCACTTATCGATGGATGCGCCTCTAGTGGAAGGAGAAGATTCTAACCTCTACGATGTATTGCGTTCGGGAGAATCACCAAACCCGGACAGAGAATTGATTCACGAATCCTTGCGTACTGAAATCGAACGTTCTCTAGAGACGTTGACGCCAAGAGAAGCCGATGTGGTGCGTTTGTATTTCGGTTTGGGCGACCAACATCCGATGACACTCGAAGAAATTGGCGAGACTTTTGATTTAACTCGCGAGCGTGTGCGTCAAATTAAGGAAAAAGCAATCCGAAGATTGAAACACACTTCTAGAAGTAAAATATTAAAAACATATCTGGGATAAATCCCAATGGTACGATAACAACAGTCTGATTAACTGTTCGTTTTTTGATTGATGATTGAAACTCCGGCTGATTACCGGAGTTTTGTTTTTTCATCCTGAAACAAAACTCCGGTCAGTTCGCGCAATACGCTCGGGTTTCCGGAGTTTTGTTTTTTCATCCTGAAACAAAACTCCGGTCAGTTCGCGCAATACGCTCGGGTTTAGCTTCGCTCAGTTCGCCATTAGGCTCGAGTCCGGAGTTTTGTTTTTTATATGCTTTGGGCGTTACCTCGCCGAAAAGGCGGTCGGGCTTTCCGCAGTGCGCGGCACTTTGCTGCAATCCCTAACGCAGCTATCGTAAAACAGAAACTTTTTCTATCTTTGCGGCAACAACAACACAACCATGAAAAATACTCTTATCGCCCCTTCTATTCTCGCTGCCGATTTTGCCAATTTACAACGCGATATCGAAATGATCAATAACTCTAAAGCCGATTGGTTTCATATCGATATCATGGATGGTGTCTTCGTTCCCAACATTTCTTTCGGAATGCCCGTTCTTGAAGCCATTACCAAACACACCAAAAAAACAGTCGACGTGCATTTGATGATTGTCGATCCGGACAGATACATCAAAACTTTTGCCGATTTAGGCGCGAATATTTTAAGTGTGCATTACGAAGCCTGTCCGCATCTCCACAGAACGCTACAAGCGATAAAGGCCGAAGGAATGAAAGCTGGAGTTGTATTGAACCCACATACCAATGTTGATTTATTAGAAGACTTGATAAACGACATCGATTTGGTGTGTATCATGAGTGTCATCCCGGGTTTTGGTGGCCAGTCCTTCATCGAAAACAGCTATGATAAAATCACAAGACTGAAAGCATTAATCACTAAAAAAAATGCAGCTACTTTGATTGAAGTCGATGGTGGTGTCACCAACAAAAACGCCAGACAACTCGTAGATGCTGGCGCTGATGTATTAGTAGCGGGAAATTATGTTTTTAAAGCGGAAAACCCAACACAGACCATTGCTGATTTGAAGCAATTGACCAGTGCATAGTTTCTATTTCTTAATGACTTGAATTATCTGATGGTGTTTATCCGACTCTAGTTTGATAAAATAATTCCCTGTTTTTAAGAATCCTAATTCTAATTTCAAATCCAAGGTATCACACTTTTGCTGATACACTTCTTGTCCCAAGCCGTTATAAACTTTTACATTTTTGAAAGTGTCGCTCGCTTTGATGTTCAATACATTCTCCACCGGATTAGGGCTGTATATTAAATTCTTAAAATCAAACGAATGGTTGGCTAAACTGATGTGTACGGTGACAGCAAAACGATCGGGACTTGCATGTCCGTTGATGTTTTGGCTGGCATAATACGTCATGCCGTCATTTAACGGTGTATTCATCGGAAGCGGATTCGACAATGTGTTCCTATTGGTTGCACCGTCATACCATTGAATGTTTGTCCCAACGACGACAACATCTGCCAAAGTCGCTCCTGGTCCAAACGTTTGGTCCGAATCACCAACTGGCGCGGGAACTGGCACTTCATTAACTACAAAAGCTTCTGAAGTACTGACGCAACTTATAACTGTATTCGTTACAATAACATTAAAACTACCGGTGCCTGAACCCAAAATGCTATCTACTAGATATGTTGAATCCGTAGCTCCAAAAATCGTAACTCCATCTAGAATCCACTGATAGGTATACTCTGGTCCAGAAATTTGGCTGCTTAGCAATAAAGATTGCACTACTGTACTGCCATCAATATACACTTCATGGCTGTCATTTTCTGTTACAATAAACGCTGCC
>JBBRXW010000287.1:0-3143 GCA_038238295.1 Flavobacteriales bacterium
CACACAGGTTTCGATATTTTTAGAGCTTTCGCCGGAATCAAATTCTATAATTTCGATCGGAATTTCTGTTGCCAGATACGGAAGCAATTGTGGCAGACAATACTCATTCGATTCCCTGTCAACTAGTACGAAAATAGAAGAATATTTTTCGTCGGTCAAACATTTGTTTAAGGCTTCATATCCTTGTTCATTGAAGAAAATCGTATAACCGTTGGCTGGAATAAAAGACATAAAATGATATAATTTGAAGTGCAAAATACGGGATTTTTTTCCTTAAAAACGCAAAATCATTTTAATTGAAACAAATCTTTTTGTTTATAAGATTTGGGTAATAAATCGTATATTTGTTTATTGTTTTTTAAAAAATGATAAACAGAATATGACGATTCCTTCTAAAGAACTTACTGAAAAAGATGTCCATCGCATAATCGAAATGGCGTGGGAAGACCGAACGCCTTTTGAAGCGATACGATTTCAATTTGGCCTTGCGGAAGCCGATGTGAAAGTTTTGATGAAGAAAGAACTGAAATTCAATAGTTATAAGCTTTGGAGAATCAGAGTTGAAAATTGTAAAACCAAACATCTGTTCAAACGTCTGAGCGATATCGACCGATTTAAATGCACGAGACAGCGTACTATTTCTAATAATAAAATTTCTAAACGATAATCAAGATCTAAATTAAATTAAAAAAAATGCAAAAAGACAAACCTGATAATGTGGTGTTTTCGGAGGAACTCGGATGCCATGTCAACCTATTACGTTATGCAACAAGTGTCGGTGCCCCGGTAATTCGAGTCGGTGATGTGTTGTCTTAGAAAAGCAGGGAGTAGGAAATGACCAAGAGGAAATTGCTATTTCTAGGCTTTGCTGGTCAATTCTTAAAGACATATTTTGACTAGCGTGCTACAATAATCGTGGATCGAATCGCAACTTTCAGAACTGCTGGTACTTACAGCAATCGATAGGGTATAGTTGAAATAGATTGGCAAAAGATTGGCTTCAACAAAATAGATTTTACAATTTCTATTTACATTTGCAGTCAATATGTAGCGTATTTTTTATAAAATCATTACCCAATTTAGATTGATTTCAACCCATGGAAAAAATTTTCAATGATACCAAAGTAGCTTTTGCTTTAAAAAGTGATACCGAATTAGACCGTGCTTATTTCTTATTCAAATTAATCGACAACCAACCGTTAGTTCGCATCGGAACTGCGGTAACGAATTTTGCCATCAAAGCACATTTGCCTGTTGAAGGGCTAATTCGGGCTACCGTTTTTGATCATTTTTGTGGAGGGGTAAGCGAAGACGATTGCTTACCTGTAGTTGATAAAATGTTTACCAAAGGCGTTTCGTCGGTTTTAGATTATTCTGTTGAAGGTAAAGAAGAAGAAGAGCAATTTGATGCTGCGTTGCAAATGACTTTGAAGACCATCGAGTTTGCTAAAGAACGTCAGGCAATTCCTTTTGCAGTTTTTAAACCAACGGGTTTCGGGCGTTTTGAATTGTATGAAAAATTAGGGGAAAAGCAAACGCTAACTGCCGCAGAGCAATCAGAATGGAATAAAGTTGTGGAACGCTTCGACACTGTTTGTAGAGAAGCGCACGAAAAAGACGTGGCTTTATTAATTGATGCTGAAGAAAGCTGGATGCAGGATGCCGCTGATGAATTGGTGACCGACATGATGCGCAAATACAATAAGGAAAAAGCGATTGTTTTCAATACGTTGCAAATGTATCGTTGGGACCGATTGGATTACCTAGAAAAATTGCAGGAACAAGCCCAGGCTGAAGGATTTTATATCGGAATGAAACTCGTTCGTGGAGCCTATATGGAAAAAGAAAATAATCGTGCCGAAGAAAAAGGCTACCCATCTCCGATATGTGTTTCAAAAGAAGCTACGGATATTAATTATAATGCTTCGGTACATTTTATGCTCGGGCATATAGATAAAATGGCAATTTTTGCTGGCACTCACAACGAAGAAAGCTCGTATCGACTTATGGAAATGATGCAAGAAAAAGGTTTGTCCAAAAACGATTCACGCATTTGGTTCGGACAGTTGTATGGCATGAGCGACAACATCAGTTATAATCTCGCTTCAAATGGGTATAACGTAGCGAAATATTTGCCCTTTGGTCCGGTGCGCGATGTGATGCCATATCTAATTCGTCGAGCGGAAGAAAATACCTCAGTCGCCGGGCAAACCAGCCGTGAATTGACATTAATCAAAACGGAAAGAGACCGCAGAAAAGGGAAGTAGTTTATGAATTGCTGAATTGAAGGTTGCTCAGGTTTTTATACAGACCATTTTCGAGTTCAAGCAATTCCTGATGCGTTCCCTGTTCAGTAATCACGCCGCCATCAAGTACCAATATCTGATCGGCACTACGAATCGTCGATAGGCGGTGCGCGATAATGATGCTTGTTCTGCCTTCCATAAGGATTTCTAAAGCTTCCTGCACCAATTTTTCACTTTCACTATCTAAGGATGAAGTCGCTTCATCAAGAATCAATATCCTTGGATTTTTCAATAAGGCGCGTGCGATAGCGATACGTTGTCGTTGTCCACCCGATAGTTTGATACCGCGTTCACCGACCACCGTTTCCATTTTTTCAGGAAATCCTTCGATAAAATTCAACGCATTCGCCTGACGTGCGGCAATCATAATCTCCTCATCGCTGGCATCAGGCTTGCCATACGCAATATTTTCTTTGATGGTCCCACCAAAAAGAATGACGTCTTGCGGCACAATGCTCATATTGCCGCGCAAGGTTTCTAGGTCATAATCGTAAAGATTTTTTCCATCAATTTCGATAAATCCTGCATTGATATCATAAAAGCGCAGTAGGAGTGAAGCTATCGTTGACTTTCCGACGCCGCTCGGCCCCACAATTGCGATCTTCTGTCCAAATCCAGCGTTAAAACTGACATCTTTCAAAACCTGGATTTCTTTGCGGGTCGGATAACTGAAAGCCACATTTTTGAAGGCGACGTTGCCATTAATTTTCTGTAGCACTACCGATTCCGTGCTATTGATTTTTTCCGGGGTTTCTTCCAGTAATTCGAATACCCTTTCGGTGGCGCCAATCGCTTTTTGGATCTGTGAATACAATTCGGCAATACCTCCAAACGAAG
>JBBRXW010000288.1:0-3126 GCA_038238295.1 Flavobacteriales bacterium
TAAGTGTATAGGTAAAGGTACTTGTTGTAGCTCCCAAAGCAGGAGTATAGGTTCCCCCAGCAGCATTGAAAGTCCCCCCGACGCCTGAGGAGCGAGTCCAGGTTCCCCCGGCTTGTTCTCCTGTTATGAGTGAAAACAAATCAATAGCGGCGGCACTGGAATCACAGACACCCACACCACCATCAGTTCCTGCATTAGGCTGAGCTGTGATTGTTACATTGGTAGTAGTCGTTGAAGCAGGGCACCCTCCACTTGCGGGTATATTATAGGTAACGATATATGGGCCTGCAGTACTGGTAGTCGGAGTGATTGTTCCCGTAGTAACATCAATAGTCAATCCGGCAGTCGAGGTAAAAGTCCCGCCAGTATAAGCACCAGTTCCTATTAATGTTACTGTTTGTGTTCCAGATGTACTACAGAAAGTGGCAGCTGGGTAATTTATTGAAGCAGTTGGTCCAGTACTAATGGTAATTGTAACCGGACTAGATGAAGTACATCCGACTCCATTGTTTGCCGTCAGAGTATATGTGGTGTTAGCAGCTGGGCAGACAGTTGGAGTGAGTGTGTTTGCATTCGTCATTGCTGTAGTGGGAGACCAAGAGAATGCAGGCAACGTAGTATTAAAAGTAATCGACCAATTATTAATGGAACCCGTATCAATATTCGTATCATCCTGAACAAATAACTGCCAAATACCATTTGAGGTACAGCCATTTAGAAGTGTAAAAGGCTGCTCCGGTGTAAATGTTCCTGTAAAAGGAGAACTACCCGAAATTATTGAAGTAGCCGCAGTAGAATTAAAACAGGTATTCGTATAGTTATCATTAATACCTCCATTATCTGTAGAAAGTTCAATCCTTGTTCCATCCGGGCATTGAAGAAAAATATCTAAATCACTATCGAAGGTATGGGTCAAATTAATGCAAACGGAAGCTATTGAAGTTGCATTAATAGTTGCCGGGCTTATTCCCGAAACGGTAATTGGAGAAAATACTCCAACAGGATTATTATCAGGAATAGCAAAAGCAGTATTGTTAGAAAAAGTAACCGGTCCGACGGAACCGACTGCATTTGTAGAACCACTCAAAACAATACAACTTCCCGGGCATACTGCTCCTCCCACTCCTGCACTGACAGTTGGTAGTGGATTTACATTTACAGATTGTGTAATAGAATTTTGACATCCGCCGGGTATAGCGGTTAGGAGTAATGTTACACTATGGCCTCCAGAAGAGGCATAAGTATGGGTTGGATTGGCTGCACTGGAGGTAAATCCATCTCCAAAATTCCAGCTGTAGGTATAATTTCCGCTGGTCGTATTTGTAAATTGTGTTGCTGTTCCAATACAAGCAGTAGTAGCTGTGAATGTTGGATTTGGACTTGCGAAGGTGGTGGTAGTTCCTCCAAAATCTAATGTAAATCCAGAATTAGAGGCTGCAGTGAATCGATCTACTAAAATAGAATACGATTGTCCAGCAACGACGGCAATACAAGTATTACATTGAAAACCAGCACATCCTAATCCAGTGACCGGAGAATCAGGATCCCAGTTGCAAGTAAGTTCCGTTCCTGGACAAGATAGAGAGGTATTATAAACTGCAAAGTCATAATCGACATCGGTATTTGGAGAAATGGTAAAGCATAAAGTACCATTCGTAGCCGCAGTAAAAGAGTACCAATTGGATGATCGTTCCCCGGGTGCTCCAAAGCAACTTGGACTTTCCTGTGACAGACCGATTCCGCCCACGCCATCTCCAACAGAAATACTTCCTAAACTACACAAACTTTGAGAAGAAACACAGTCCTGAACGGGTAATGGTGGGCCAACAGGCAAAGATTCCTGAGCACAAACACCGAAGGTTCCGGTGCTATTTCCATTTCCGTCAACTGCAAGATAATAAGTGTTGCCGATGGTTAGTCCATGGAGTATTACATCGGTATGGAATAATCCACTGGCCGTATTCACATCTTCCTGACAGGAAAGTAGTGTCAATGCGCCACAGGCACCACTATAAACAGCCAATTGGGTATTGATCAAGCTACCTCCAAAATTTGTCGAAATTTCGATATCTGCTTTTGTAGCTACAAAGGAAAACCAAACAGTATTGCTCATGCTATTGGGTAACCAACAGGGAGGTGTTGCCGGATTACCGGTGGTAGTAGCAGCGACATTAGTATAAAGCGGAGAATTACAAGACCCCACACCTACAGCAATCGATTGTGCTGTTCCGCAAGTGTCATTAGTAGGCTGCGCATAAACGGAAGAGGTAATGCTAAAAGCACCCCCCAGAAAAAATAAAAAATGAAATGAAAGTTTCATAGATACATTTATTTTTTACTTTGGATATAATATATGTAGGTTTTATAATCGACAGGTTTATCATCGATTATATAAAATAGGGTTGGGGAAGATTTTTCATTTTTAGGGAGTGGATTTTTCTCTAAAAAAGGGATTATTTCAATTAAAGGTTCTGAATGAATTATTGAAGTAGTATGCTGAGTAGATTCAACAGTATTGACGGTCTCCTTTTTTATGGTTTGAGAAAATAAAATACTAGGGAGGAAGCAAAGTATAAAGAGAAGGAAGTTTTTTTTTTTCATTTTAAATGTTTCATAATTATAAAAAAATAAGTAGTCAAAATCCTGCGCCGTTAAATTTAATAGCGACAATAGGGAACGTTGCTTAACAATTATTAATTTGAAAAAGATACTGCCGAAACGGAAGAAGTCTAATGCTTGTATCAATTATAAGTGGTCTAAGACAGCTGAATTGATTACAAAATTTCACAAAAAAAGGGGGATAAATTTTAGGAAACTTTATCGAACGGTTTTTCAAAAAAATTAATACTAAATTATTTGCGTTAACAACTTACAAATGTAACAAATACATTCATTTTATATCGCTTTATAAATGAGAATTTTTAGTTTTTTTTAAGATTTAGCGAACCTTTGTTTAGAGTTTTAACGAATTAATTGTTCGTAATATAAAGTATTGGGAAATTTTGCAACAACCGATAGGCAAGCGAAAATATTTAAGAAGAATTGTTTAGCAAAAAAACACCAACAAAAAAGCCCGACATTGCTGTCAGGCTTATGTTGCTCCCTCTCTTGGGCTCGAACCAAGGA
>JBBRXW010000289.1:0-3118 GCA_038238295.1 Flavobacteriales bacterium
ACAAAACCCAGCAGCAGATTGATGAGATCTTAGATAAAATCAGTCAATCGGGTTACGACAGTTTGACCAAAGAAGAGAAAGAATTTTTATTCAAAGCCGGTAAATAATGCAGATGAGAAAATTGTCATGGTTCAATAAAGCAATGTTTTTCTTCAATATAGTTTTGACTGTAGTGACTTTTCTTGCGTATGTACTTCCGTTTCTTGCACCCAAATTATTTCCACTCCTTTCTGTGTTAACGCTTTTCCTGCCTTTATTTTTGATCCTGAACGGCTTGTTTTTTATCTATTGGCTGATTCAGTTCAAGCGGCAGATTTTCTTATCGATGCTGGTTTTGTTGATGGGTATCACATTTATCAATAAGTTCTTTAAATTCTCTGGACTCAATTTGCCTTCAAATGAAAATGATTTCGTTGTGATGAGTTACAATGTAAGGCTTTTCAATTTGTTTGATTGGCTGCCTAAAACCGATGTCGTCACGTATATCCGCACTTTCGTGAACGATAAAAATCCGGATATTTTGTGCATTCAAGAATATTCGAACTCCGCGCATATCGATTTAAAAGTCTATCCGCATCATTATATTTTCATGCAGGGCAATAAAATCAAAACCGGCGAAGCCATCTTTTCGAAATTCCCAATCATCGATGAGGGCAATCTCGTGTTTCCAAAATCGAATAATAATGTCATTTTTGCCGATATTAAAAAAGGGAAGGACATCATTCGCGTTTACAACATGCACCTGCAATCGATAAAAATTTCCCCGGATGTGAATGAAATTTCTGAGAATATTGATGAAATCAATCAGGACAAATCGCAGGCGCTTTTCAAACGGATCAGCATCGCTTTTCGCAAGCAACAGCAGCAGGCAGAGATTATCATGAACCACAAAAATGGATGTGAATATCCGGTGATTATTTGCGGTGATATGAATAACAGTCCATTTTCGTATGTATATCGCAGCATCAAAGGAAAACTCAACGATACCTTTGAAGAAGCCGGCAGCGGTTTTGGGAAAACTTACAATTTCAGGTATTATCCTGCGCGTATCGATTATATTTTTGCCGATCCTAAAATGAAGGTGAAGAGTTTCGAGAACTTTCCCGACTTTGTCAATTCAGATCATTATCCGATCATGACGCGCTTATCGATAGAATAATTACAGTGTTTGGTTTTTCAAATAATCCAAAGCAAAACGGCCTTCATTACACAGCAAATCCAAAATGCTCAAATTGTTGATGAAACCGTGCTTTTCCCCGAAAACCTGTGTATAAGAATCGAAGGATGACGTATCTTTTTTACCATTTACCAAAGGTCTTAAATCGGTAAAATCTGACACCTGATGGAAGTATTCTGTAGTTGCCACATACTCAAAAGGCATTCCCAAACATTTAGAAACAATACGCATCGTCTCTAAATTCAAATCCATCAGAAACGTATGTTTTTTGGTGAAAATAGGCGAGAAGCTATCTTCGAAATATTCAAAGAAAGGCGAGGTGCGATAGGCGGCCTCGAGCGATTTGAAATGCTGTTTCTGCCAATCGAAAGCGGTTTCTAATTTGACATCTTTGGTCTTTTGATGTTGCTCTCTCGAATGTTTTATAGGAATATTCAATAATTGGATGCCATTCGGACTATATATGAACGTCCGATTCCGGTTGGTTTGCTTCTGATAGTTATCTTCCATCTCGAAAGTCACGCTATCCGCCTGCGCCATGGCAACAAAATGGCTGATCGATGGAAAATAGGAAGGATATAGTAGAATAGTATTCATTTCGAAATCTATTATTAAACACCGATTTCACGAATCAACACCGTTTTATCAGTGAATATCCATGAAATCAGTATTCGTACTTTTATTTAAATTAGGTATTTGATTCTTTTCTTTTATTGAGAAAGAATGTAATTCCAAAATAAGCAGCTAAAGCAATTAAGAAAAATTTGAAATACGAATAAGGTTGTCCTTCACCATTAACGGTAGTAAACATGCGCTCCCAACGTACTTTGTCTAGACCTTTGCCATTCGAATCAAGGCTCATCCAGATGAACACTGGTTTTCCCACGATATGGTTTTCAGGAACATAACCCCAATAGCGGCTGTCTTCCGAATTGTGGCGGTTGTCACCCATCATCCAATAATAATTCTGTTGGAATGTATAGGTATTGGTTACTTTCCCATTGATACGGATTTCCGCTCCATTGACTTTAAGATCATTGCCTTCATATTCGGTGATGATTCTTCTGTAGAAAGGCAGATTTTCAGCCGTCAATGTCACTGATTTTCCTGCTTCTGGAATGTAGATCGGTCCATAATTATCTTTATTCCAATTATTTGAAATCTGCGGAAAAACACCGCGCTCCGCATCATGCGATATATTTCTGACGATGTTCGTGACAATAGGATTGCTTTTCAAACGCGCAGCAGATTCTTCGGTCAACGCCGAGAACAGAAACGTATTCGCACCGGTTTGATAAATGCCATCGGTGATGTGTAAATCTTTTAAAATATACGTCTGATCGAATGACGATCCGTTGGTGGTTACCATATACGAATACTGGGGTTTAGCTCGCTCCGGCAATACAAGTTGCTTGTCATTGATAAACACAACGCCGTCTTTAATTTGCAGCATATCACCAGGCGTTCCCTGACATCTTTTGACATAATTTGATTTTTTGTCGATGGGTTTGTCGACGCGACGTTTGGAAGTATCGAAAAATTTATAAACCGTATCAACCGGCCAGTTAAACACGACGATATCATTTTTTTTAATTTTTGAAATTCCTGGAAAACGGAAATATGGCAGCTGCGGCCACTTCAAATACGATTTTTTATGCAGCAACGGAATCGTATCATGCACCATCGGTAGTGCTACGGTGGTCATCGGAATCCTTGCTCCGTAATGAAATTTACTAACAAATAGAAAGTCGCCCACCAATAAAGATTTTTCTAACGAAGAAGTTGGAATCGTGTACGGCTGCATCACATAAGTATGCACTAATGTTGCCACGACGATAGCAAATAATAACGAACTGACAGTGTCTGCACCTTTATTAGTTGGGGTAAGGCTTCGACTTGGAATGTGGTTTAAAGGTTGTGTATAATTGACATAACCAACAT
>JBBRXW010000290.1:0-3109 GCA_038238295.1 Flavobacteriales bacterium
CTCCGTAGGCATTTGCACCGTTTCCTTAACGATCGCCTTATTCGATTCTAGAAGCTCTCTTTTAGCACGGATACTGGCAATAGAAAGCGCCGAAACTTTTACTTCGTTGCCTATAATTGCGCCAGGTGATGAAGTTATTACTTCCTTTTGAGGCAAAGTGTTCTTTAGTTCTGCAACGATAGTTTCTGTTGTGGGAATAGTTTGTTGGTGTTCGACTTTCTTCAAAGTTTCGACAACAATATCAACGATTTCGGGAGCTTCAACGGCTAGTTCCATAACGCGGCCGTAGAAATATTTGGGTGGAATTATATAGCCGTTAGCTTTTTTTTTTCTCCATCGAAAGTGATGGAGGCAAGTTGCATCAGGCTCAATTCAACAAGAAGCCGCTGGTTTTGTGACACCTTGAATTTCAAATCACAGTCGTTGGCAATATCAATGCCTTTCAGCAGAAAATCCTGCGAAGCTTTCAGAGACTGAACGGCGTATAGTTTCTGGGCATTTTCACCAACATCAAGTAAAGAAATTGTTGATGGAGTTTTACTGACCAGCAAATCCCTGAAATGGGAAGCCAGTCCTGAAATAAAATGATGCCCGTCGAAACCTTGCGCCAAGATGGTATTGTAAGCCATAAGGACATCTGGGATTTTATTTTCTAAAATCAAATCCGTAATGTTAATATATGTTTCGTAATCGAGAACATTCAAATTTTCTGTTACTGCCTGTCGCGTCAGATTGTTGCCACAATACGAAACGACCCGGTCGAATATTGACAGTGCATCACGCATTGCGCCATCGGCTTTCTGGGCAATGATATGCAACGCATCTTCTTCAAAAGTAACGCCTTGACTATTTGCTACTTCGGCCAAATGGGCTCTCGCATCTTTGACGGTAATCCTTTTGAAATCGAAAATTTGGCAACGCGATAATATCGTCGGTATGATTTTGTGCTTTTCGGTGGTAGCCAATATAAAGATCGCGTGTTTCGGTGGTTCTTCAAGCGTTTTGAGAAAGGCATTGAAGGCAGCCGAGGACAACATGTGCACCTCATCTATAATATAGACTTTGTATTGTCCGGTTTGTGGCGGGATGCGCACCTGATCGATTAGGTTCCGGATATCATCCACAGAATTGTTGGAAGCGGCATCGAGTTCAAACACATTGAAAGCGAAATCTTCATTCGGATCATCATAGCCCGGCTGATTGATTTTGCGCGCGAGAATTCTGGCGCACGTGGTTTTTCCTACTCCCCTTGGCCCTGTAAATAAAAGTGCGGAAGCAAGGTGATTGGTTTCGATGGCATTCAATAATGTAT
Source organism: Flavobacteriales bacterium (assembly GCA_038238295.1). GTDB lineage: Bacteria > Bacteroidota > Bacteroidia > Flavobacteriales > Flavobacteriaceae > Flavobacterium. Next base: position 1,313 of record JBBRXW010000290.1, read on the forward strand.
TGGTAATGGCTTGCTGCCCGACAACATCCTTGAATGTTTGCGGACGGTATTTGCGCGCCGATACTACAAATTGTTCCATCGTTTTTTTATTGGAGAACAAATATAGGTTTTAAATTTCGAATTGTAAAGCGTGGAATTTAAATTTATGAAGCGAACATTTCCATCATGCCGTAGCCCGGATTGCAGCAAGTATCCTTTTTTTGTTTGCGGAAAATATCCCGCGCCCGACTTAGAATTCTAAAACAAAAAAGATACTGCGAAAAGCCGGAATAGCTCCTGAAAATACTACCCGTAGACTTCGGCAATAGTTTCGTTTTCGAGCAGTGCGATCAACGCGTGTTCTTCGGGGTTGAGTCCAGAATCTTTGTGGATGGGTTGGTAATTCCATATCGAGCCGCGTTCAAAAGAGGCGATCACCGTCGGATGCACATAATATTTTTTGCAAACGGCGCGCGTGTTTCCGAGTTTAGAAGCGACATCATCGAGTACAGCGACAATCTTATGCTTGCTGTCGGTTTGTGTTTGGGGTACATCCAACTGCTGAAAAGCGAGCAGTGCGTTGACGGTCCCTGCCCAGGCACGAAAATCCTTGGCGGTAAAATCCTGATGGGTAATCTCCTTTAAATAATTGTTAATGTCCGTCGACCCAATGGCGTGATGGCCTCCGTCGTGATCGTAGTACTGGAACAAATCCTGCCCTGGAATATCCCTGCATTTTTTGACAAGGTTTGCCAGCTGTTTGCTCTGAACACTCATCTTATGTTGTATGCCTTTCTTTCCGGTGAAATTGAAAAAGATTTTCTCCTTGTCGAATTTGACGTGTTCGTCTTGCAGCGTTGTCATACCAAAAGATCCGTAGAGTTTTTTGTAGGCTTCGTTGCCAATTCGGATGTTGGTCATTTCGATCAGTTTGACAACTAGCGCAACAACTTTTGCATAGGGCAAACCGGGCAGGCTCAAATCGGCATCAACCTGTCTGCGAATTTCTGGTAGTGCTGCTGCGAAACTATGAAGTTTGTGAAATTTAGATTGGTTTCGGATTTTATTCCACTGTGTATGATAGCGATACTGTTTTCTTCCTTTGCCATCGATGCCGGTAGCTTGAAGATGACCATTCTCGTAAGGAGAAATCCAGACGTTTTCCCATGCTGGTGGGATAACTAATTTTTCGATTCGTTCGATGGTGTGCTTGTTTCGTATGATTTTTTCGTTTTCATCGGTAAAGACGAAGACATCGTTTTTTCGTTTCCGGTAGTACCCGATATCTAGATTGACGGCATACCGCAGTCCAACTGCTTTGGCAGTAGTTTTAGGATTTCGGCCAATTTTTTCTAATTTGGAAAGCAGTCGGTTCATTAGAAAACCTTATTTGGATTTAGAGGCTAATTCTTCTTTTCTTCCTTTAATGCTGAGTTCATTGAGCACCTGTGCAGCAATATTATCTGTGAATGCGGACAATCCCGCTACGAAAATTCCTTTTTCACCGGTACTCGATTTAATGCCAAAGACCATAGCTTCATCGCCTGGATCGGTTTCTCCTTCGTAGCGATAGACGTGTACGATTTCGAAATCATGTGGACTATTGATGATTCTGGATTCTTGGACATTAAAATCGATCGTATATCCTTTCTCGGCTAATTCTTCAAGGGCTTTAGATACTGTCGCGTAGTGATACATTTGACGTTCCATAATATGACATTTAAAAAGGTTATTATTTGATAAAATTACTGTTATATATAGGAACCCGCTTACAAGATTAGAAAAGAAAGTTATAGAATTACAGCTTCGTGCGGACTC
>JBBRXW010000291.1:0-3098 GCA_038238295.1 Flavobacteriales bacterium
GATCAATAGTCACGGAAGTGGCTTTAGCTCTAGCTTCGATAACTGCAGTTAAAGTACTTTTTTCGAAATCTGCAGCACCTTTTACAGTGTTGACTAAATTTCCAATAAGATCGTTTCTTCTTTGATACGCGGTTTCAACATTTCCCCATTCTTTACCAACAGCCTGACTATAATGTAAAGCTTTATTCTTAGCGCCTATTACCCAAAAAATGATTAGTAATACGACTCCAATTCCAATAATCCAAGGCAAAAATCTTTTCATGTTTGTTTAATTTTAATGTTAGTGTTTATTTGTGATGTAATATGGTTGATTATAATGCTCCTTTAATGTTCATCAATTGCACTTTAATTCCTTCCAGTTTGTTGATGATTTCAAACTTGTCCAAAGTCTTTTTCTGCCCTTCCTTCAAATGCGTTTTTGCGCCCTCTAAAGTAAAGCCGCGTTCTTTCACCAAATGAAAAATCAATTGCAGGTTCTTGACATCTTCCGGGGTAAACATCCGGTTGCCTTTTGCATTTTTTTTCGGTTTTAAAATATCGAATTCTTTGTCCCAAAAACGAATCAGGGAAGCGTTGACGTCAAAGGCTTTGGCCAGTTCGCCAATGCTATAATACCGTTTGTCTGGAGATAAATTTAATTGCATTAGTCTAAAGATTGGTTTTCTTGGTTTGCTAATTTTGAAATGACGACATATTCAGCCGCCGAAATATTTCCGTAATAAAAATTCAATGGGTTGACGACTTCGCCGCCTTTGTGCACTTCATAATGCAAATGTGGCGCTTCCGAACGGCCCGTGCTGCCCACATAGCCAATGATGTCTCCACGTTTGACACGTTGCCCTGCACGACAATTGTATTTACTCAAATGGCCGTAAAGCGTTTCGTAACCAAAGCCGTGGCGGAGGACAATATGATTGCCAAAACCCGAAGCCGTGTTATCAGCACGCTCTACAACACCATCACCGGTGGCATAAATCGGGGTTCCGGTTTTTGCGGAAAAATCCATGCCTTCGTGAAATTTACGCACCTTAGTAAACGGATCACTGCGATACCCGAAGCCCGAAGCCATTTGTTTGAGGTTCTCATTCCGCACCGGTTGTATCGCTGGAATCGCGGCCAACAGATTGTTTTTCTCTTTGGCCAATTTTAAAATTTCATCCAATGATTTCGATTGTATTGCCAATTCTTTCGAGAGGATATCGACACGCTTCGAAGTATTGACAACTAACTCCGAATTGTCATAACCTTCCAACTGCTTGTATCGGTTGATCCCGCCAAAACCCGCCTTGCGCTGTTCATCCGGAATCGGAGAAGTATTAAAATAAACTCGGTATAAATTATTGTCCCGATCTTCTACATTCTCCACAACTTCATCAATTTGATCCATTTTCTTGTTCAGAATCGCATACTGTAGTTTGAAATTATCAATTTCCCGTGTCAACAATCGGTCTTTCGGCGTTTCAAAAAAAGGCGTGTTCAGCAAAATCACGAAACTCAAAACGCCAAACAGCGCAGAAGCCACCAAAAACAATACGCCATAAGCGAATTTCGTTCTTTTTTTGGTCTTGATTTTCCGATACGCCAGATTTTCAGAATCGTAATAATATTTTACCTTCGCCATGTTTTAAAAAATCCTATTTTTGCACCTTAGAAAAAGGGTTGGTCGAACAAATTTAATAAATGTTTCGGTGTTCCGCGCTTTTTTTAAATAATAAAAATTATTAGGCGCCAATTCCAGCTATCCGTTGCAATCTTTTGTTTTTATAAAGAAAAAAACAAAAGGATTTTCACTGCTATCTGGGGCGTGGCATCAAGGAAATGGGGAAATATTCCACCGTAAAATGCAATTCATTTCGATGCAAAATAACCGAATTAGAAGCAATGACATCACAAGACATTAGAAAACAGTTTCTCGATTTTTTCCAAAGCAAAGGCCATTTAATCGTTCCCTCAGCACCAATCGTGCTCAAAGATGACCCGACCTTAATGTTCAACAATTCCGGAATGGCGCAGTTCAAAGAATTTTTCCTCGGAAACGGAACGCCAAAGAGCAAAAGAATTGCCGACACGCAAAAATGTCTGCGGGTGTCGGGAAAGCACAATGACCTCGAAGATGTTGGTTTTGATACTTATCACCACACGATGTTCGAAATGTTGGGCAACTGGTCTTTCGGCGATTATTTCAAGAAAGAAGCGATTAATTGGGCTTGGGAATTATTAACCGAAGTCTATAAAATTCCAGAAGAAAATCTCTACGTTTCTGTTTTCGAAGGAAGCAAAGAAGATCATGTTCCTTTCGACCAAGAAGCTTGGGATATTTGGAAGACACTAATACCAGAAGACCGTATTATCCTCGGAAACAAAAAAGATAACTTCTGGGAAATGGGCGACCAAGGACCTTGTGGACCGTGCTCCGAAATCCATGTCGATTTAAGAAGTGAAGTGGAGAAAGCAGCCGTTTCCGGAAAGAGTTTGGTGAATAATGACCATCCGCAAGTGGTTGAAATCTGGAACAATGTGTTCATGGAATTCAACCGAAAAGCCGACGGTTCGCTTGAAAAATTGCCCGCGCAACATGTCGATACCGGAATGGGATTCGAGCGCTTGTGCATGGCATTGCAAGGAAAAACTTCCAATTATGATACCGATGTTTTCACACCGCTAATTCAAAAAGTGGAGCAAATTACAGGGTTAAACTATACTTCAGATGCTATAAAAAATATCAGCGAAGAACAAAATAAAACCAATATTGCGATTCGCGTGGTGGTCGATCACGTGCGTGCCGTAGCATTTGCTATAGCAGACGGACAATTGCCATCGAACACCGGAGCCGGTTATGTCATCCGCAGAATTTTACGCCGTGCGATTCGTTATGGCTTTACATTTTTGGATACCAAAGAGCCTTTCATTTACAAATTGGTGGAAGTGTTGGCGCATCAAATGGGCGAATTTTTCCCTGAAATCAAGTCACAACAGCACCTCGTTACAAATGTGATTAAAGAAGAAGAAGCTTCATTCTTGCGCACGCTAGATCAAGGTTTGCAATTGCTTGAGAATGTTGTAACACAAACTGCAGGAAAAGAAGTGTCTGGGGTAAA
>JBBRXW010000292.1:0-3096 GCA_038238295.1 Flavobacteriales bacterium
ACGCCTGCTTGATTATTCGGCTTGCAGGCTACAATTAATAAGGCAGCAGTAAAAGATAAAGCTATTTTCTTGACCATAACGCTCTTGCTATTCTGGGTTGTTTTTTGAAACGTCGATTTCATAATAAGTGATTTAAAGGTTAGGTGTAAAGGTCAAAAAAAAATCAAATCGGTAGTTATACTATATCTATTCAATGTTATAACTTTTCCCGATGTCTAATCTAACATATTGTTATCTTTCAATTTTTTATCTTGGATTTTATTGTTATGCAATTTTACTGGGTTTTTAGTCTTACGAATTCTCAAATTTAGGAATTCGACCAGCAGTGAAAAGAAAATGGTAAAGTAAAGATAGCCTTTCGGAATACTACTCACCTCATTTTCCCCAAAGAATTTCATATGTGCCAGATGTGATCCTTCTGCCACCAGCATCACGCCGATCAATATCAAAAAAGACAATCCTAATATCTGTATTGTTGGGTGATTGTTAACAAATTTGCTTACTGGTCCGGCAAAGATCATCATGATAAAAATCGAAATCACTACTGCTAAAATCATGATTACCAAGGCACCCTCGGAACCAAATCCACCTTGTTCGACCGGTTTCATACTGATCAATCCGACGGCAGTCAAAATACTGTCGAACGAAAAAACCAGGTTCAATACCGCAATCTGAATCACGGCGCTGCTCAACGAACGACCCGCTTTACCTTTCTCGCTTTCTTCTTCGCCTTCCAGTTTGTGGTGAATTTCCGAGACACTTTTATACAACAGGAAAATACCGCCCGCAAAAATGATAATACTCTGTCCTGTAATTTCCGAGGTAAACCAATCCCAATCAATGCGAATCAATGTTTCCTGCAGACTCAACACCCAGGTGATGCCAAACAGCAGCACAATCCGGAACGCCATTGCCAGTAGCAAACCGATACGGCGCGCTTTCGGCTGTTGTTTCATGGGAAGTTTCCCCGAGACAATCGACAGGAAAACGATATTATCGATTCCCAGGATAATCTCTAAAAAAGTCAAAGTCATTAGCGCAATCCAAGCATCCGGCTCTAAAAAAATAGTAAACATGGCTTTTAGTTTATAAGTTAGTTAATTCTGAAAGCGGCACCCCGCTGTTTTTGGTCATTGCCGATGGTACCGAATTCAAATGTATACGAATTTTTCGACGTGGTCAAAATTTTAATTGTAATTGCTTTCTTTTCCGACATCGTCTTCGGATGCCATTTTTGCAGCACATACTCGCAATCGTTGACCCAGCGGATTGAGGCCGTATCAGTCTTTCCGCGATACGTTTCCACTACCATCGTATCGGTGCGGACTGAAATCGAATTGTGCTTTACGCCATTAATCGTCACTTCCGAACGGAACTTCCCGGTCTTAAAATCGCTACAATGGTTCTCGGCATCATAGCACGAAACCAGAAGTAAAAGCAAAGGCAAAAGTGTTATTGTTTTCATAATTGGTTTTATTCAAGTATAATATGGCAGTAAAGTATCAGGAGCTATTTCCCGCTATCCGCCTTTATCTCTGCGAGGATACCGGCTACTATCGGGGCTAGGGCATTATTGTTTTCATTTATTCAGTTCGTCATCGGTAAAATTCCGGATGCTTTTAGCTTTCGAAAATTTATCGGTATTATACGCGTTCGATGCATTCCGCGGAATCGATAAACTATCCCAGGCACTGTTCTTTAATTGCTTCGCATAGAAAACGATTTGCCCGACATGATACGGATAATGTGCCAGTTGCCGGTTGATCGCTTCCACCACAGTGTGGCCTTCGTTACGGATGTAAATGATTTCGGAAAGCTGTTCGGGAACTACACTATTCAAAGCAGCAAAGAAGCATTCCCAGCCCTGCTCCCAAAGTGCGACAACGGCTTCTTTCGATTGCAGGTCATTGTCGAATTCAGCATCACGTTGGCGCCATTCCTTTTCGCCGTCGGTCGTCAAGAAGTCCGTCCAGCGCGACAACATATTGCCGGAAAGATGTTTGACAATGGTGGCAATACTGTTCGTATCTTCATTAATCGTCACGAAAAGTTGTTCCGGCTCGAGCTGTAATATGGCTTTTTCCCCGAGCATTTTATAATATTGAAATTGCTTACGGACACTTTCTAAATAGGCATCATTAATTTCCATTTATTCTATTTTAATATCGTATTTGTCTAAAAGCCCTGGAATGCCCATCGTCGAAAACTTGGCTTTTTTCATCGGGTTGAATTCTGGGTCGATTTTATAATTGTAAGCTGTTCGGAAGTCAGCACCGGCCAGTTGTGTCTCATTAAAAATGGCATGATCGAGATTGCAGTTTTCGAAAACCGCATTGGTCAGATTCGCACCGATAAAAGCCACTTCTTTCATCGAGCAGGATATAAATTTCGTCTTCGGCATTTTCTTTTGTGCGAACGACCCGTAATCGAGCGCGCATTCTTCAAAATCGGCATGAAATAAAAAGTCATTGCATTTATGGAAATGGATGCCCAATAATTTGCAGTTCTTAAAAAAGGCATTTTGCAAATGGGTATTGACTAGTTGCACCATCGAAAGATTGCAGTCGATAAACTCGCAGTCGGTAAACGTATTGTTCGATAGATCGCTGTTCGAGAAGTCACAATTTTTAAACACACAGCCTTCAAATTCCTTATAGTTGATTTTTTCAGCTATGGCTATGATTTTTTCAAAAGTCTTGTGAATGTTGATGATTTCGTTCATTCTAATCTCTTTATTGACAGCATTTGCATTGGATTTAAAAAGTAAATTTTAATCCGATTCCGTTCTGATTTGCACAGACAGACACGGAGTTAAACATTACTTTGGAAGAATTCTGGGTTAATTGAGAATTGTATCCTTCTACCGCTTTTTTTATCCTTTTGGAAAATCCAATTTTTACCGGAATTGCAATCAATATGCTAAGTATTCCGATAGGAGTTAGTGCTGAAGGATAAACTTTATCTTGTGATAATGCTGTAACCAAATCGGCAGCAATAAGTCCACTACCAATAACAAGCAATACATTCCCAGTTGATTTTTTATCTCTTCCACTGTTGTATTGTTCTAAAAGTAACGGGTTTTTTTCTAATATAGTC
>JBBRXW010000293.1:0-3086 GCA_038238295.1 Flavobacteriales bacterium
CGTATCTCAAGCAGATGGAAACCGATTTGAAAGGAAAAGTAACGATTATCCGCTTGAATGCCGATGAAAATAAGACCCTCATTTCAGAACTTAAAATTGATGGGCTTCCTGCCTTATTAGAGTATGAAAATGGCGAATTGAAATGGAAGCATATTGGTTTCATCGACGAAGCTGATTTGAAAAAACAACTACAATAAAAAATGCTGTCAAAAGAAACCCTTCTATTTCTTGAAGATTTAAAAGCCAACAACAACCGTGACTGGTTTTTGGCTAATAAAAAACGCTACGAGGAATACAAGAAAGAATACCATCGGTTGATTGGGGATTTATTGGAAGTACTAAAACCCTATGATCCTTCTTTAGAGCTAATTGAAATCAAGAATTGCACGTTCCGCATTAACCGCGACATTCGTTTTTCTAAAGACAAATCTCCTTATAAGACCCACATGGGCATCTGGATTCCATCCGGAAAACGCGATGGTGAATCTGCAGGATATTATCTGCACATCGAAAAAGGAAGTTCTTTTGTCGGTGGCGGAATGTATAGCCCGATGCCGGAGCAGCTTCAAAAAATCAGGAAAGAAATCAATTTTTTTTATGAAGATTTAGACCAACTGATTGAAGAAAAAAACTTTAAGTCAACATACGGTACCTTAAACCGCAACGAAACTTCGACGCTCAAAAACCCGCCGAGGGGCTTTGAAAAAGAACATCCTGCGATAGAACATCTGAAATTAAAAAGTTTTACTGCCACACAAAAATTTGATTCCAAATTAGCGACCCAAAAAGATTTCGTGCTGGAAATAAGCAAAAAAATGAGGACACTCAAACCTTTAAATGATTTTATTAACCGCGCTTTGACTGCAGAGGAATAATTGATAAAATGAAAAAAAGGAAAATACTATTTCTTGGAGAAACCTACCGAGCAGACGCCATCACATGGATGAATGGCCTGCAACAGTTTGGCGATTTTGAAATATTAACTTGGGAATTGAAATTATCAGGGCCAGGTTACCGCAACCGTATTTTGCGGCTCCTCGAATATTGTTTTGCTATTTTTAAAATCAAAAAAATCATTCGCGAGCAACAGCCCGATATGGTCATTGCCGAACGAACTACGAGCTACGGATTTCTTGCCGCTCTATCCGGTGTCAGACCTTTTGCCATTGCACAACAGGGAATATCCGATTTATGGCCTGAAAATTCCTTACTACACCCCTTAAAAAAAACCATCCAAAATTATGCTTTCCAGAAAGCGACCCTCATTCATGCTTGGGGTTTGGCGATGACCTTTTCGATGAAAAAGGCTCATGTCGATATGACTAAAGTACTCATTCTTCCAAAAGGAATTGATTGCACCCTTTTCAATGCTGGCAATACCAACGATTCCGACACCATCAACGCCATCGTAACCCGTTCGTTGCAGCCGGAATACAGCCATCATATTATCCTTAAAGCGTTTGGAATTTTAAATGAAAAAGATATTGATTTTAAATTGACAATTGTCGGCGATGGAAGTGAACTTCCCCATCTAAAAAAACTGTCTAAAAAATTGAAAATAGAAGATAAAGTGCATTTTACCGGACGGATTTCAAATGCTAATCTTCCCGAACTCTTGCAGCAGTCTAATTTTTATATCAGCATGCCGATAACCGAAGGAGTTTCTTCCTCGCTGTTTGAAGCCATGTCAACTCATTGTTATCCCATCGTTACGGATATTCCGGGCAATCAAAGTTGGATTACGCATAGAGAAAATGGCAATCTAGTACCCGTGGATAATAAAGAGATACTCGCCAGCGAACTGCTATGGGCGCTCGAAAATAAAGAATATAGAATGCAGGCTATAGCCAAAAACAGAAAGTTTATAGAAGAAAAAGCCAATTATAATATCAATATGAAGTTAATTGCAGACCGCTACCACGAATTAATTACCAGTTATAAAACCAATTAATTATGTGTGGTATCAATGGCATCTTTCATTTACAGATGCAAAAAAAAATAGACGAAACCCAACTGATCCGAATGCGAGACGCCTTAGAGCATCGCGGACCAGACGATAAGGGTATTTTCATCGATAGCAATCTCGGTTTAGGACATCGTAGGTTATCAATTCTAGATGTTTCCGCCGCGGGACACCAGCCTTTTCTTTCTGAAGATGGTAGGTATGCGATGGTATTTAATGGGGAAATTTACAACTTTAGGGATTTTTATCCTGAATTAAAAAGCAATGGATACCCGATTAAAACCCATTCGGATACAGAAGTCTTACTGAAATTATTCCAGCTCCATGGATTAAAAATGCTCAACCGCCTCAATGGAATGTTCGCATTTGCAATCTGGGATACCGTTGAAAGAAAATTGATAGTTGTCCGTGATCGAATGGGCGTCAAGCCTTTATATTATGCACTGTATCAAGATACCATTTATTTTGCGTCAGAGCAGAAAGCCCTTTTTACTGCCGGTGTCCCATTAACAATTGCGCAGGAAGGAATGCAAGAATATATCTTCAACCGCTTTGTAGCCGGTGAAAATACTTTATATGAAAATGTAAAAAAAGTCCTTCCCGGATATGCGATGACCTGGTCGAAGGAAGGCAAGGTAACCACAGAAAAATGGTGGGATCTTAAACGTGAAATTCAGGACCACAACCCTATTCAAAACCCAGTAGAATGGTTTCGAGAAACTTTCGATGAATCCATCAAACTTCGCATGGTCAGCGATGTTCCTGTTGGTGTGCTGCTGAGTGCCGGATTAGATTCGTCCTCCGTGCTTTCGTCATTACATTATCAAAAATTTAAAGATATCCAAACCTTTAATATCGGGTTTAAGGAAACAGAGCACAACGAATCGCATCTGGCGAAAATGTTGACCGAACTATACGATTATCATTTCCATACGCTGCAACTCGAAGATAAAAATCTCTATGAAAAATTGCTTTCAGCAACCTATTTTCAGGACGAACCGCTGATGCATTTGAGCGAACCGCATTTGCTAGCGATTTCGCAACTGGCTAAGCCTTCGGTAAAAGTATTGCTTTCGGGTGAAGGTGCTGATGAGTTAATGGGCGGTTACGTACGCTACAAACC
>JBBRXW010000294.1:0-3085 GCA_038238295.1 Flavobacteriales bacterium
CCCCATGAGGTCTTATTTGTTGATTTTCTAATCACAGAAGCCAACTCAAACGAAATCCCGACGTTTGCGGCCACTCCAGAAAACATTGAAGGAACGTTTCCAAAATCAGAATTGGTGGCGTTAAAATCTTTATTTAAAACATCTATTTGTGATTGGATTTGTGCTGTTGAAATGTTTTCTGAAGTAGTTTTGTATAAAACATTTACAACGACAGGAATAACAATTTTTCCATTTACCAATCGGCCTTGTGCAATTGCTTGATCGGTAAAAGCCTCGATTTGATTTCGACGCAATGCTAAGTTTGGATCAGCCCTAAGTTGCGCTTCATACACATCTTGGGTAGCACAAACTCTTTTTGAAACCGTAGTCGTAGGAGCGGCAGTATCTTCATTTTGACAGGAAGCCAAAAGCAGTACTACTAATAGGGATACTAGAATTCTTTTCATAATTTATGGAGTTAGGTTTAATAAACAGCTCTAAAATCAGGAAATAAAACCATTAGAAGCATCATTAAAGTTAAAAGTTATTAGAAAGCTGCAGAATATTAAATAAATTCTTATTAATTAAGCAGGAGAATTTCTAATTGTTAAAAATATAATTCAAAATGTTGGCACCCATTCTTAAGGCTTTCAGACGGACTTCCGCTGGATCATTATGCACTTCCGCATCTTCCCAACCATCTCCTAAATCGGTTTCATAGGTATACAAAAGCACCAACCGGTTCTCGACAAAAATACCGAATGCCTGTGGGCGTTTGCCATCGTGTTCGTGAATCTTTGGAATCCCGGTCGGAAAGGGAAAAGGTTTTTGAAAAATCGCGTGGTTCGCAGGAATCTCTACCAAATCAGAATTCGGGAATATCTTTTTAATTTCTTTCCGGATAAATTGGTCCATGCCGTAATTGTCATCAATGTGCAGAAAACCGCCCGAATTGAGGTAATTGCGAAGGTTAACAACATCCGATTCATTAAAAACAACATTTCCGTGCCCGGTCATATGCACAAACGGATAGGAGAACAAATCCGGGCTTCCGGGCTCGACCAATCCGGGTTTCGCTTTTATTTTGGTATTGATATTCTGATTGCTGAACTTGATTAAATTCGGCAATGAAGTTGGATTTGCATACCAATCGCCGCCGCCGCTATATTTCAGCAATGCGATTTCCTGTGAAAAGGACGCAGTCGAAATCAATAGGAGCAGCAGCAATTTTTTCATCAGAAATCAGTATTGATTTTATTTTTTTATGATCTTGATCAACTGGTTGGCATCGTTTATTTTAATGAAATAAATGCCGGAATTCCATTGGGAAACATCCACTTTCACTTCCTTTCCGGTTTGCAATTGCCTCATGATTTCTTGGCCAAGTGCATTGTAAACACCAATCGATTCGATATCCGTAGTGCCGGAAATCGTTACGATGGTAGTCACCGGGTTTGGATAAACGGCGAAACCATTTTTAGAGAAAACGGTATTTGCCAATACAAGGTGAACAGTTACCGCCAAACGCGTCGGATTGAGCCTTCTGCTTTCACAGCCGTTGACAGTTTGCGAAGCATAATAGGTAGCATTATTCTGCAATACAGTATTCGATGGAAGTACATTTCCGGCAACAGCATCGTCATACCAGATGATATTATCCCCGGTTACCGCTAAGTCTGCCAGAGTCTGACCGGTAGTAAAGTTTTGTTGGCTGTTTCCGGTAGGAGCGGTGACGCTCGGGAGGACAGTTACAGAAAAAGGTTTTATTGCTGCACATCCTGTTGAAACTAAATCAACGATACTCATATAGATTATGTGGCTGTCTGTAAAGCTATACACCGCCGGATTGGCAATATAATTTGATGCCTGATTCTGGGCGTCAGTAAGATTTTCATAATAGGCCACGTCATAATCACTCAGAATTTGCCCGTTTAAAACTATTGGTTCATTGATGGTTAAATCAACCAGATAAGGAGGAGGGTTTTGGCCACAAACAGTACTATCGTCAGGATCACTAATCGGTAATGGCGGTGCAAAAAGCGAGTCGGTCCATTCTGCGGTCATAGTAGTCGGAGCACCACTGCAATTGGTATAGGAGACTACAGCGCTAAAATGGTCCTCTTCTGTCGGACAAACCACAAGTGGGTTAATGTCAGTATTAACAAGAACTCCATTATCATACCATGACAATTGTGTATTTAGATTTCCGCTTGGAGAAAATCGCCACGCTTCATTAGTGGTCGTCCATGTTCCGGTATTTCTTGCTGGAGGAACAGTTGCTAAAGTCCCTGCCTCATTTTGCAATCCAATAAGACCGCTACCTGAATTCCATGTCGTACAGGCCGTTCTCGTTTTAATGTTAATATCGATGACATTGGTCGTTTCATAAATGACAATCTGCGATGTTTGCAAACCAGCGCTGACACCACATTGATACATCGGCAATTCATTGAAGTTGGCTACAAAAACTCTGTTGGGCGCCGCATTGACACCAACATCCAAAACATAATAATTGACATTTTGCAGTGCCGAATTCGTTATAGCGCCTCCATTACCGACTGTCCGGATGTCGTTGTCCTGATACGTACCATAGATAGCATTTCGAATAGGGAATGCAGGACTTGGAATGGTGCTGTTAAAAGACCATGGACAATTTCCGCCAGGGATTTGGTTGGTAGTATCAAAAGTGATTACACCATTGGTTCCTACTAAAATCTGATTGTAGATCACACCATAAAAGCAGAATGAAAATGGCAAATTAATTATTGGTGTCCACTCATCATCGCCGGCACCATCAATGACAGTACCACCGCTAAAAGGAAAAAACGGAGTATAAGGAATACTGGCTACTGAATAATTTTCAGTTGTTTTTCCTTCATAATATTGCGCATGCAAAGCGGTACATCCTCCCGGATTACAGATAAGCACCGGTTGATCAATATGCACACCGGCAATAGGGGTTTGGGCATTCGTCAAAGCCATAAATGCAAGGAAGGTGATAGAGAGTAATTTGTTTTTCATATTTATTTATATTTTGCTGGGTAGTATTCATTAACAAAAGCCACGGAATGGCAGGCCACTATAGCAGCGGTTTCCGTCCGGAGTC
>JBBRXW010000295.1:0-3054 GCA_038238295.1 Flavobacteriales bacterium
CGCCGATTATGTCTACGAAAAAAAATACGGCCTCCGTGATTATAGAGGCGGCGGCAGAAGCTCAGCACGCGAAACTGCCTGTAGAGTTGTTGCCGGAGCAGTCGCCAAACAGATTTTAAAAGAGATTACCATCAATGCTTTTGTTTCCTCGGTCGGTGATATTTTTATCGACAAGCCCTATCAAGATCTCGATTTCACGAAAACCGAAAGCAATCCGGTACGCTGCCCCGACGAAGCAACTGCCACTAAAATGGAAGAGCATATCAAAGACATTCGCAAACAAGGCGATACCGTTGGAGGCACCATTACCTGTGTCATTCAAAATGTGCCAATTGGTTTGGGGGAACCCGTTTTCGACAAGCTCCACGCCGAATTGGGCAAAGCGATGCTATCGATAAATGCGGTGCATGGATTTGAATACGGCAGCGGATTCTGCGGTGCGCGAATGAAAGGCAGCGAACACAACGACCTGTTTTTAGCCGACGGATCTACCAAATCTAATTTGTCCGGTGGCATTCAGGGCGGAATTTCCAACGGAATGGATATCTATTTTCGCGTCGCTTTCAAACCCGTCGCGACGATCATGCAGAAACAGGACACGCTAGACAACCAGGGAAATATCGTCGAGATGCAGGGCAAAGGCCGCCATGATCCTTGTGTCGTGCCCCGGGCAGTGCCTATTGTCGAAGCGATGGCCGCCATTGTGCTGGCCGATTTTTATTTAATCAATAAAACCTATAGTAATCATTAGAAGCTGTTTCCTGCTTTCGCCTTTATCTTTGTTCCTACGTCACAAAGGATATCGGCTCTATCAGGGCTAGGGCATTTCATACATCACTAACATTGCGGTAAAAACTAAACCATGACCACTACCAAAAAATCGATCTTATCAAACCTTACAACACAAATCCTGATCGCGATGCTATTGGGCGCCTTCATTGGAGTCATCATTCATAACAACTGCACGGAAGACGGTGCGAAGGAATTCAGTGATTACATCAAACTGTTGGCAACGCTGTTCATTCGATTGGTGCAAATGATAATCGCGCCATTAGTATTTACAACCCTAGTCGTTGGAATCGCAAAACTCGGCGATATTAAAACGGTTGGACGAATAGGAGGAAAGGCATTGGGCTGGTTTTTTTCGGCCTCTTTCATTTCATTAATGATTGGAATGTTTTGGGTGAATCTTTTAAAACCCGGAATTGGACTCAATCTTTCCAATATCGATGCCTCTAAAGCCACAGAAGTAGCTGAAAAAGCAAATGATTTTTCTGCGCAAAGCTTTGTCGAACACATCGTCCCTAAAAGTCTTTTCGAAGCTTTGGCTACCAATGAAATATTGCAAATCGTCATTTTCTCGATCTTCTTCGGTTTGGCAGCAGCTTCCATCGGCAGCAACGCCAAGCCAGTCATTAATGCGCTCGACAAGACGTCACAAATCATTTTAAAAATGGTAAACTATGTCATGAAGTTTGCACCAATTGGAGTTTTTGGAGCCATTTCCGGCGTTTTCGCTATCCGTGATTTCAATGAATTGCTATTAACCTATGCCAAATATTTCGGTTCCTTTTTAATCGGAATTACATCGCTATGGATTGTACTTCTTTTCATCGGGTATATCTTCCTCGGAAAAGCGTTGGGGCGTTTATTAAAACGCATTGTAAGCCCGCTGATCATTGCTCTCGGAACCACAAGCAGCGAAGCAGTTTTTCCAAAACTCACCGAAGAATTAGAAACCTTTGGGATCAAAGACAAAATCGTTTCATTTATGTTGCCGTTAGGCTATTCCTTTAATTTAGACGGCAGCATGATGTATATGACTTTTGCCAGTATCTTTATCGCGCAGGCGTATGGCATCGATTTGAGTATCGGCACCCAATTCACGATGCTGTTTGTTTTAATGCTGACCAGCAAAGGAATAGCCGGCGTTCCAAGAGCGAGTTTGGTTGTCGTCGCTGCTACCTGCGGCATGTTTAAAATTCCAATCGAAGGCATCGCACTGATTTTGCCGATTGATCATTTCTGCGATATGTTCCGAAGCGCTACCAATGTTTTGGGAAATGCTTTGGCTACATCGGTTGTCGGGAAATGGGAGAAAGAAGAATAATTGATTAAAACTTTATTGACATTCAAAAATTATTTTTATTTACATTTATAAAAAATTAAAACTATGAAAAAAACACTACTCTCACTATTCGTATTAGCCAGTGCCGGATTAACCGCGCAGGTAGAAGTTTACAACACGACACATGCTGCTACCAATGGCGCTGAAATTACAGGAACTGCCAATGGTCCCGCTACCAGTTTTGGTGATGCCGTCCAATTGGCTGGAACCGAAAGGCTGTTGCAATCTATTTCTGTCGATCTTTTCAATTTGACCGATACTTCCGATTTCACTTTAACAATGACGTTGTTTTCCGATTGCCCGACTACGGCAGGAGCGGGAGTTTGTGGTTCTGGGATTGGAACTTTGATTCCATTTTCTGAAAATACAATGGTAGTAACAGCTCCACCAACTACTGGGAAATTTACTGTTGACTTCGAATACAATGATTTGGATCTTTCATCAGAAACAGACAATACCATAACCGTGATGTTGAACGCCAGCAGAAATAATGTTTTCTGGGTCATCAACGAATCACCAATTGTAGGAAGCGGTCCAACCGGAGATACCGCTCTAAGTACCGTGACTCGTTGCGGAAGTACCGTTGCCAATAATGGTTGCGCTCGAGTTTTTGCAGCTCCAACTATTAACAACGTCGCGATGAAAATCATTGCAGCGCCGGCATTAAAAACAAATGAATTTACAAGTGCTTCATTCTCCGTTTTTCCAAATCCAATCGGGAATGTTATTCATGTTAATAATGACAAAAACATCAGTTTCAATGCGATTAGCCTGACCGATGTGAATGGGAGAGTCGTAAAATCGAAAGCCTTCGAAAATGTAACGAATGCTGAAATGAATGTTGCTGATCTGGCAGCCGGAATCTATTTGATGAAAATTACTTCTGAGTTGGGTTCGATCACCAAAAAAATTATCAAGAACTAACG
>JBBRXW010000296.1:0-3050 GCA_038238295.1 Flavobacteriales bacterium
CCGTTCTTTATGGACAGGCTTTACAGAGATTTGACACAGCCAACAAAGTCAGAAAAATTTGACAGCGTTCACCTTGCGGAATTCCCTGTTTACGTTGAAAACTTTGTTGATAAATCACTCGAGAGTAAAATGCAGAAAGCGCAAACGATTTCATCACTGGTTTTATCGTTGCGTAAAAAGGAATTGATTAAGGTGCGCCAACCTTTGCAAAAGATAATGATACCAGTACTTGACACCAACCAACGTAACGAAATTGAGGCCATCTCCGACTTGATAAAAGCGGAAGTAAATGTTAAAGAAATTGAACTTTTAGACGATGCATCCGGGATTTTAGTGAAGCAAATCAAGCCCAATTTTAAAACGTTAGGACCGCGATTCGGAAAGGATATGGGATTGATTTCCAAGCAAATACAGGATCTTTCGCAGGAACAGATCAATCAGTTGGATACCCTAGGAATGCTAAATATTGTGATTTCAGGAAATACTATAACTTTATCACAGGCTGATGTCGAAATTTCATCGCAAGATATTGAAGGCTGGCTGGTTGCTAATTCGAATGGAATTACCGTCGCACTCGACATCACAATTTCCGAGGAATTAAAAGAAGAAGGCATCGCCAGAGAATTGGTCAACCGGATCCAAAACATCCGGAAAGATTCCGGATTCGAAGTCACCGACAAAATAAAAGTGACGCTCCAGAAAAATGTCGAATTAGAGAAAGCCGTAAGCACCAATGAAGCGTATATCAAATCGGAAACATTAACCGAAACCTTGTGTTTCGACGAAACCATAAACGACGGAATCGAAATCGAATTCGACGCTATAAAAACAAAAATATTAATTACAAAATAACTAGCCATGGTAGATGAAATTGCAAGATACTCCGACGCTGATTTAGCGGAGTTCAAAGAATTAATCCTAAAAAAAATCAACAAAGCACAAGCCGATTTAGACTTAATCAAGAGTGCGTATATGAATGACTTAAACAACGGAACAGACGATACCTCGCCAACCTTCAAAGCTTTTGAAGAAGGCAGCGAAACGATGTCGAAAGAAGCGAACTCGCAGTTGGCAATCCGTCAGGAGAAATTTATTCGCGACCTAAAAAATGCTCTTTTCAGAGTAGAGAACAAAACCTATGGCGTCTGCAAGGTCACAGGAAAACTCATTAGCAAAGAACGTCTGATGATTGTTCCTCACGCGACTATGAGTATTGAAGCTAAAAACATGCAACGATAATCAAAAAATTAGGCAATAATTAACGCTCCAACTGGAGCGTTTTTTTTAGAAAATAGTATTTTTGGCCCATTAAAAACAAAAAAATGTCATTACGAAACGCATACTTTCTGATTTTCATTATCTTATTGGTAGATCAGCTGACGAAGATTTATATCAAAACCAATTTTGTTCTCGGAGAAGAGGTCGGCGTTTTCAGTTGGTTCAGAATCCTTTTCATCGAAAACGAAGGAATGGCTTGGGGAACCGAAATCCCTGGCGCCTATGGCAAATTGTTTTTAACGCTTTTCAGACTCGTTGCTGTTACTGCCATCGGGTATTGGTTGTGGGATTCGGTGCACAAAGGAAGCTCCAACTATTTAATTATCGCCATCGCTCTGATCTTGGCCGGCGCTTTCGGAAACATCATCGACTCGGTGTTCTACGGCTTGATTTTCGACGACAGCCACAATCACTTAGCGAAGCTGTTTTCCGACAAACCTTACGAAAAAGTTTTCCACGGCAAAGTGGTCGACATGCTCTATTTCCCGATTTTCGAAACCACTTTACCAAAATGGATTCCAATTTGCGGCGGCAATGACTTTAAGTTTTTCAATGCTATTTTCAATATAGCCGATATGGCGATTTCTACCGGAGTGGGCATCTTAATAGTGTTCAACAAAAAAGCGTTTCATAAAAATCACTAGGAGCTGTTTCCCGCTATCCATTGCAATCTTTTCCGGCGAATGAGGCCGAAAAAGGATTTCCACTACTATCGGGGCTAGGACCTGAACGTATAAATTTGATGCGGTGTCACACAATAATCCAATCGGATATCGCCTTCAAAAACGCCTTCAATGACCGTTTCCGCTTCAAAGAACGACAGTCCAATCTTGACCGTTTCCGGCCGGCATTCCGCCAAAAAAGCATCGTAAAATCCTTTGCCATACCCGACACGATTTCCCGAGATGTCGAACGCCATAAGCGGAACAAAAACCACATCAATTTTAGCGACCGGAACTTCCAAACCATCGACCGGTTCCGAAATCCCATACGGGTTTTTTTGAAATTTCGTCGAATCGGTCAATAGGAAATGGGCCATCTTTACACTTTCAAAATCACTTTTCGAAACCACAATTTCTTTGTCTTTTCCGGCGAGCAGGTGCAGGATAAATTCGGTATCAACTTCGTTTTTTGCTACAATCGGTAGGAACACATGAAAGTATTGGCGTTCCCAAAGCGGCAATTGAATCAGTTGATTGACAATTGCCAGGCTCATTTCCTCCATGTCAAGTTTAGAAAGAGTTTCCCGTAATTGTTTGTAGTGGATGCGAAGTTCCTTTTTTGTCATGGTGTAAAAGTAATAGAAAATTTGTAATCGCAAGGAAGGCTACGCCATCGCAAAGTGTACTAAAAGGAATAAAAAAACTTTGTAAACCTTATGAAAATCTTAGCGCGCTTTGCACATAAGCAAACAACTAATATGCTATTTTTGTACAGCAAATGCCGCTTCAAAAATGAATAACCCTTCGCTTGAACTTCAAATACAATCGCTTCCCGATGGCCCGGGTGTGTACCAGTATTACGATAAGGAAGACAAGATCTTGTATGTCGGCAAAGCTAAAAATCTCAAAAAAAGGGTGGCGTCTTATTTCAATAAAGTGCATGATACTGCCAAAACCAATGTGCTTGTCAGAAAAATTGTGACGATCAAACACATCGTTGTTCCGACAGAATCAGATGCGCTGCTATTGGAAAATAATTTAATCAAAAAGCTACAGCCGCGCTACAATGTGCTACTCCGTGATGACAAAACCTACCCGTGGATTTGCATC
>JBBRXW010000297.1:0-3014 GCA_038238295.1 Flavobacteriales bacterium
TGGTTTTTCGACCTTTAGTTCAGTCTGGAAGAGTTTTTAAAGAAGAAGAGAGCCTAACGGTCTGGATTTCCGACGATGATAATAAATTACCTGTCCGAATCAAAGCAAGTTTAGCAGTCGGATCGATAAAAGCTGATCTAGATGCTTTTAAAGGCTTAAAATATACTTTCAAAGTAAAAGCAAAACCTAATGGAAATTAGCAATAATACGAATGAGATCCTTGAAAATTTAGGACAAAAGTTTGATGCCATCAATCAAAAAACAGCAACCCACCTCGAAGGATTACTTTGGTCTAAACCCATCACTTATTGGGATTATATCCAAACGGATGTACTGTTAAACCTTCAAACTCAAAGAACGACTCTGCCAGATGAAATGGTATTCATCATGTACCATCAGGTAAATGAATTGTTATTCAAGATGATTCTCTGGGAAATCAATCAAATTGCCCCACTTCAAAAACCGACCACCGAATTTTTCACCGAAAGATTGATGCGAATCAGCCGTTATTTCGACATGCTGACGCAATCGTTCGACATTATGGGCGATGGAATGGAAGTCGCGCAATACATGAAATTCCGCAATACTTTAACACCAGCCAGTGGTTTTCAAAGCGCCCAGTATCGGCTAATTGAGTTTGCTTCAACCGATTTGATCAACCTTATCGATTATCGTTTCCGAGCTACCATCGACAGGAATACGCCCTACGAACACGCCTTCGAACATCTCTATTGGCAGGCCGCAGGGAAAGATCATCAGACCGGTGAAAAATCATTTTTGATTTTAGAATTTGAACGCAAATACAAAGCGCTCTTTCTTCGCGAAATGGAAACGTACAATACGATTAATCTTTGGCAAAAATTCAAATCACTACCGGAAGCGGATCAGAAAAATCCAGAACTGATTAAAGCCATGCGCCATTACGATCACACGGTAAATATTACTTGGGTGATGGGTCATTTAAATGCTGCCAAAAAATATATAGACAGCGGTCAAGGCAACGGCGAAGCGACCGGAGGAAGCGATTGGAAAAAATACATGCACCCTAAATACCAACGAAGAATTTTCTTCCCAGAACTTTGGACAGAAGAAGAACTGAAACATTGGGGAGAAGAATAATCAACAGCACAAAATCTATCACTTTGAAAAAAGTATTCCTGTTCAGTATCATCGCAATGCTTTTATTTTCTTGCAACAAATCAGAAAATGAAATCACCTATGAGCCCGTCAAACCATTGCCTATAACGGAACGGTTCGGCTTCAAATACAATGATTTTAATGTTGCCGATGATACGATTCAAAAAGGAGATACTTTCGGAAGCCTTCTCGACAAACAAAACCTCGGAGATCAAAGAGCCTACGATATCATCGAAAAAGTAAAAGACAGTTTCGATGTCAGAAGTATCAGGGTAGGGAAACCTTTTACGCTTTTTCGCTCGAAAGACCGTAAAAAGAAACTGCAAGCTTTCGTCTATCAGCCCGATAGAGGAACGTATTATGTCATCGATCTACGGGATTCTGTAAAAGTTTTCAAAAAAGTGCGACCGATTTCTATCAAGCAAAAAACCATCACGGGAAGTCTCGACGGTTCGCTATCGGAAGCAATTCAGAAACAAGGCGTCGATGCAGCACTAGCAAACAAAATCACTAAAATTTATGCGTGGTCCATCGACTTCTTTAAACTTAAAAAAGGAGACAAATTTGGACTTACCTTTACCGAGCGCTACATCGATGACACAATCTACGATGGCGTTGACAGTCTCAAAGCGGCCTTTTTTGAATACAAAGGAAAAACCATTTATGCTTTTCCATTTGCCCAAAATGAAGCCTCCGGCAAAATTGATTATTACGACGATGAAGGAAAAGCGCTCAAGAATTTTTTCCTAAAAGCACCATTAAAGTTTGTCAATATCACGTCGCATTTCACCAAAAATCGCTTTCATCCGGTGCAACTGATTTGGAAGGCGCACAAAGGTACCGATTACGCTGCACCAACCGGAACGCCTATCATGACGACTGCTACAGGCGTTGTCGAGCAAACAGGATTTACAGCAGGAAATGGCAACTTTGTCAAGGTAAAACACGACCGAACGTATTCGACGCAGTACCTTCACATGTCGAAAATTCTGGTGCGACGCGGACAACATGTCAATCAGGGCGATATCATCGGAAAAGTAGGAAGCACCGGTTTGGCGACCGGCCCGCATGTCTGCTATCGCTTCTGGAAAAATAACGTACAGGTCGATGCCCTAAAGCTTAAACTCCCGAATTCTGAACCGATGGACAAACGCAATCTTCCCCGATTCTTGGCACAAATGCAACCGTTAAAACGGGAGTTAGATAGCGTAGCCCATTTGAAAAACAAAAAATAACAGTTGTCACTGCAAGTTTGAGTGGCATGCAGGAGCTATTCCCGCTATACACAGTATCTTTTTTGTTAGCAAACTCTAACGTTTTCGTTGAAAAGTTCCGTAAAACAAAAAAGGATACTTGCTGCTATCGGGGCTAAACAAGCCGGAAAGTACAAACATTAGTTGTAAATTTGCATCTAAGTTTATCAAACAATCAATAACAAAATGGCCCTACAAAATACCAATCCAACTCAAACAAATGCCTGGAAAAAATTAGCGGAACATTTCAAATCGATGGAGCATAATTCCATTCGGGAAATGTTTCAAAAAGACATTAACCGCGCGGATCAATTTCACATCCAATGGAATGATTTCCTACTCGATTATTCTAAAAATAACATCACTCCTGAAACAATGCGTTTATTAGTTGAATTGGCGAATGAAGTAGCATTGAAAGAGGCTATAGCCAAATATTTTACCGGCGACACTATCAACCAAACCGAAGACCGGGCAGTGCTTCACACGGCTTTGCGTTCTCCAGAATCCGCAGTGGTGAATGTCGATGGTATCAATGTGATGCCTGAAATCTACACTGTCAAAAACAAAATGAAAAGTTTCACCAACGAAGTCGTCAACGGCATCAGAAAAGGATACACCGGAAAA
>JBBRXW010000298.1:0-2993 GCA_038238295.1 Flavobacteriales bacterium
CTCCCAAATAAAACACGACATCGGTACGGGGTGTAAAATTATTTTTTGCCAGTCGAAGTGCTTCTGCAATGGAAGTATAATTATTCGACCCGTAAGCAAATAAGTACCGCGCCAGAACATCATTAAAGCTTTCACCGGTAGATTGGTAAATTTCACGTATCGTAGTAATCATCGAAATCGCCCCACCTTTCGGGTTCCAGTACGTATATTCTCCGGCGGTCGGGCGAAAGGGATTATCGAAACGCGAAAATTCGCAGGTGATCGTAATGAATAATGGATATTTGTAACGGTTGCTCAAATTCTGCCCATCTGATTTTTCCCAAATCCGTTCTTGGGAAAGGCCATCTTCACCACCATGTCCGAGATAATTTAGGACCAAGGCTCCTTTTTCGAAGAAATCAAACAAATCCTTACGGGCTTTTGGATAGCGGCTACCACCGGCGGTTGTTTCCTGAACATAAGAATCCAATAGGATTTTCTCATAATTCATAAAGGGTTTTTGGGCCACTATTGTTTCTGCCATATTATTGATGTTCGATTGAAGGCTGCTATCACTTGGCTTGTCGGCATCATCGGCAATGACCACAAAATTATTGCGCCAGTTGCCATAGGATTTATAGTCGTGATAATCGATGACTTTCGTGACCAATTCGTCTGCCTGCGTCGGATTGTTAGCAATCATGCGCCCGACGGCAATATCTACCTGACCTATTTTTTGAGGATACGAAGCATCTACATCACCTTCATTGTCATCCATCAATCCGAAGAAATCATCAGAAGCAAAGGAACTCGGATCAACAGTATAGCTATTTAACGCATGATAAATCGGAACTATATTCGATTTAAGCGAAATCCGGTCTTTAAAATCGTAGGAAGCGTCTCCGAAAAGATTCAAATATTTTACTCTTTTTGTCGGATCGGACGCATTGAAATAGACGTATTTGACAAAGTTGCGAATGGCCCCGATATCCTGTTTTCCGGAAGAAAATTCCTGATAGATGCTTTCGAGAGTGATCACTTTTACATTCAATTGCGAATAATTTCGGTGAAAATTCGCCAATTTCTCGGCTTGTGTTCCTAATGATGCCGGGCAAACAATGATATAATCGACATCCTGAAACTGGCCTTGCCCATTGACAAACACCGTTCCTTTTAGATTTTGGTTCGTTACTTTCGTTTGGGAATCTTTGAGTGGAGCAAAGTAATCACTAGGTTCTACTACGATATATTTCCGGAGTTCACCAAGATTTGTTTTAAAAGAAAAAGCGCTTTGCCCGGTATTGTCAACTTTCGAAACGTTATAAATGTCGGTAATGTCCCAGACCTGTTGGATGGAAGCGGCATTCGTCAATTGGTATTCCGCAACGCCGGTGGTGGTAGCTGCCAAATCATATTGAAAAGGGAATTGTTTTCCATAACCGATTAGGTTCCGTTTCGATTTTAACTGAATATAATCAAGATAGCCCTTTGAATCCGGAACCCCGCTGTTGTTATATTTTAATGAAATTTTAATGTTGTCCGCGCCCGTAATGTTGGCACTTAATACGGAAGGATCCGCTTTGATTGAGCCGGAAATGGCTGAGAAAGTAATCGTTCCCGCGGGATTATTATTTGCTTTTACTTCCATCGATGTGCCGACAAAAGAAATTGCCGCAGCATATACATATAAATTAACTGGAACTGTTGTTACGATATTGGGAATATTAAAATCGAAATCTTGCTGGTCGACAAAATCAAACTGTTCTCCAAACCAGCGTCTGCCTAAGCGTACGATATTCACTTTGTCGACTTCATGATATTGATAATCATCAAAAGTGGTTACAGGAATTGTTGCCGCAGCGGTGGGTTGCTGCAGGTCGGTCATTCTTTTTCCGTCATTTCCTTCTACATTGATATAATAATAGGATTTGGAATCGTAAAGATTGTTCGTGGTTTGGCTGTCCTTATTCCACTGGTCGACACCTTCTGCATAAAAAAGTATATAATCGCCATCGTTAAAAACACCGTCGTTTTCCCCAACGACCTGAATCGCATTTTCGGTAAGATCTGCGGGATATGGTAGGCTGTTTTTCAACGGAATCATCCGGCCTCCATTGCCATAAATTTTGATCTTTCTCGGATCAACTCCATTGAGGCTAACGCCAAGCTGCTGCAAGAAATTTTTGTTGATGCTATAAACTCCGGATTTAACAACATAAAATCGATGCCAGTCACCGGAACTTAAAACCGAATTGGAAACTACATTAAAATCATTGGCAATACGTGCAAGACGATTGTTGGCAGTGTTTAAGGAATAGGAAAAGGATCGGATTCTTTTAAAACCGCTGCCGTCTTTAATAATTGGAGATAGAGAAATTAATGCGGAATACTCTTCTCTGCCCTTCATGTTTCTGCTAATAGCATTGATGGCAGTGGGAATAGCTGTTACAGACAAATCGCCCAGTTCAGAAGCGGGAATGCTTTCGTAGACGATGTTGGAAATTTGGAGTGAATTTTCATCGATTTCACGCTCCAAATTGATTTTAAAATTGTAAAAAAAACGTTTATTAAAACTGTCAAACTGGTAGTTTTCAGGATTAAACTGTGGGGCTATCACTTTTTCGTCCCCAATCGTAATGGCAGATTTGGCTGTCCAAGTAACGACCTGTTCTCCCTTTTGCTGGGCAATGGAAACGAAAGTAATGAGTAGTATAAGAAAAGTAGCAGTTTTTTTCATTTGGTTAACTAACGGGATTACAAAGGAAATATTACAAAAAGTAAAAATAAATTTTTTAATGGGAATGCCTATAATAATTATTTTAAAATTGCGTTTTATCCATCAAAGCATCCATTTAAGCGGATTTAAATTTTTATTTTTTTTCAAAAAATGTTGCTATATAAAGGTTAATTCTTATATTGCGCCACGAATTTATTACCTACTAAAAGTATGAAAGTAAACAAAATCATGACGGTCAAACTCTTACTATCACTAGTAATAGTATTAGGTATTACTA
>JBBRXW010000299.1:0-2981 GCA_038238295.1 Flavobacteriales bacterium
AAGTGACTTCAATATTTTTGCTCACAGCCGATTTTTTCTGGTAGATGGTGACAGGAAAAAAATAACTGACGAGTCTTTTGAGCATTTTTATTTTTTTCTTCAAAAATAACAGATAAATACTAAATTTACAGAAATAGTTTTGAATGAAAAAAAGGATCTATAGCTTTATTTTCTTCCATGTAATGGGCTGGAAACTGATAGGTACTGTTGATAAAAATATCAAAAAATGTATTGTCGTTGTCCTACCGCACACAAGCAGCTTCGATTTTTTTATCGCATTACTTGTCAGAGGCATTATGGATGTAGAGATTAATTTTGTAGGCAAGAAAGAATTGTTCGTATTTCCGTTCGGCTATTATTTCAAAAGTGTGGGCGGTGCACCGTTAGATCGCAACGGAAATAAAAACACCGTTGATGCTACCGTCGAATTGTTCAACAGTCGCGATGTGTTCCGACTGGCACTTTCGCCCGAAGGCACACGAAAGAAAGTAACTGAATTGAAAACGGGTTTCTATTATATTGCCGTCAAAGCCAAAGTGCCGATTATACCTGTTGCATTCGATTTTGGAAAAAAGCAAGTGCGCGTTGGCAATCCATTTTATCCAACAGGAAATTATTTGGAAGATATGAAAGTGTTGTTGCCTTTTTTTGATGGCGCGCTTGGACAAATTCCAGAATATAGTTTTGAATACAATCCAGATACCTTTCAATAATAGATACAATAAAAATTTAAGCATGGATTTCGAAAAAACAGCAAACGATTATAAGGTACCGGTTTTGTTCGGAAGGTATATTACGCTTGATGATATCACGCCAATATTAAAAAAGTGGAATACCAATAATCAATTGCAGATTGCCGGTGAATCGGTTTTGAAACAACCAATATATTCTTATACGATAGGCACTGGCGAAACACGGATTTTACTTTGGTCACAAATGCATGGCAATGAAAGCACGACTACAAAAGCGCTTTTCGATTTCCTTAATTTTTTGTATCAAGATTCTGTTGACGCGAAGCGATTGTTGTCGCATTTCACTTTTTTCTGTCTGCCGATGCTCAATCCCGATGGTGCCAAAGCCTACACTAGAGAAAACGCCAATGGCATTGATCTCAACCGTGATGCACAAGATTTATCGCAACCTGAAAGCCGCATTCTTCGCGATGCTTTCGAACGGTTCCAGCCGCATTATTGTTATAATCTACACGACCAGCGTACGATATACGGTGTGGGAAATTCTAGAAAGCCGGCATCGGTTTCTTTTTTGGCGCCGTCGTTTAATTTCGAACGTGAAATGAATGACACGCGGGAAAAAGCAATTGGAGTTATCGTAGCAATGAACAAAGTATTGCAGCAGTATATTCCAAACCAAGTAGGTCGCTTTGATGATGCGTATAATGCGAACTGTGTAGGTGACACGTTTCAGTCGTTGCAAGTGCCGACGATTTTATTCGAGGCCGGACATTTTCAAAAAGATTACGATCGGGAAGTGACGCGGAAGTTTATTTGTATGGCGTTGCTGGTCGGGTTTCAGTATATTTACGAAAACGTTGTAGTTAGCAATGAAATTGAAGATTACTTGAAGATTTCTCAAAATAAAGTCAATTTTTATGACATTGTTTATAAAAATGTTAAAATAAATTATGATGGTAATAAAAAAAATACGAAGTTTGCCATTCAATATTCTGAAGAGTTAATTGATAATCAGATTTGTTTCACTGCTTATTTTGCAGCCATAGACAGTTTGGAAGATTGTTTTGGACATTACGAATACGATGCGAAAGGAGCGGAATATTCTGATGGGAATGACAATATTCCGAAATTGAATCAAAAAGCTGATTTTTATTTAGGAAAAAATATCAAAGTTGTTAATGGCGTAATTAAAAATTAATAAATTTGAATGAAACGATCAGATAATTCAATTCTTCTTTTTAGTTTTATATAACAAAACAAACTATATTTTATGAGCAAGTTTCGATTAGATGAAGTAGATCACCAGATTTTAGACATGTTGATTGACAACACCCGAATCCCGTTTACTGACATTGCAAAAAAATTATTAATTTCAGCAGGAACGGTCCACGTGAGAGTAAAGAAAATGGAAGATGCCGGAATTATCATGGGTTCTTCATTAGTCCTTGATTATGATAAATTGGGGTATTCTTTTATCGCTTATATCGGGGTATTTTTAAACAATACTTCCCAAACTAAATTTGTTTTAGAGCGTATCAACGAGATTCCATATATCACCGTTGCGTCAGTAACTACAGGAAAATTCAATATCTTCTGTAAAATCAGAGCGAAAGATACCAAACATGCGAAAGAAGTTATCTTTATGATTGACGATATCGATGGGGTTTACAGAACTGAAACCATGATTTCTCTCGAAGAAAGCATTAATGATAAGAAACGTTTGATGCATACTATTTTCAAAAATATGTAATCAGACTTGAAGGCACTATATTTAGGAACCTCAAGTTAATTCTTGGGGTTTTTTTATTTTAAAATCAATCCGACTGCCATGTATACACTGCCTAAAATTGAGCGTTTTAATCAAAATGTATTGTCGAAATACCACGTATATAACAGTGTTTTTTTAACCTTGCCCTTTGACGCGATTGACAATACGGGAGTTTTACTGCCTTTATTCACCGAGGTTTGTGACAAAGGATTTAAGAAGCAGGAAACTCCCATTCAAATTATCGATTTTTTCAATGCGAAGTATCTGGATACGGCCACCGAACGGGACTGCATCGCTCTTTTATTTCGTTTCATTCAATATATCGAGCGACAAATTGTTCTTTTTGATGCCATCGAAGACGCTGCGTTTCCCATCATCAATAATCTAGAAGGCCGGGGCTCGTTACGGGACATAAAAGAAAATGCCGAGGCAAAAGGAATGGTTGCCGGACTCCAAGAATTCTTAAACACTTTCAGCGTTAGGGCTGTATTGACCGCACATCCGACGCAGTTTTATCCGGG
>JBBRXW010000300.1:0-2980 GCA_038238295.1 Flavobacteriales bacterium
GAGTCGAATATTAAAACCGTTGGAATTATTTTCGACGAAAGCTACTTTTACGAACGCGAAGCGCTGGTGCAGGAGTTAGTTCAAAAAGGAATTCAGGAAAGCGCTATCAAAGTATTGGTTTTCAAAAATAAGATTAAAAAAAACGAGCATTTCGATTACCCGGTTTTCAGCCATAAGGATTTGAGTTGGACCGCCACTTTCGACAAATCCGAAGTCAAGGAATTTATCGCACAGAAATTCGATTTACTAATCAATTATTACGATACCGAAAAGTCGGCTTTACTGATAGTTTCGCATCAATCGAAAGCGAGTTTCAAGGTAGGATTTTCATCCATTAATAAAAAACTGAATCATTTCATGATCGATACCCATGCCGAAAACTACAAGATTTTTATCGAAGAGCTTTTCAAATATTTAAAAATACTAAAAAGGATATAATATGCAATCATTAATCGGTACCGGTGTGGCGCTCGTAACGCCGTTCAAAAAAGATTTTTCTGTAGATATCGAGGCGCTCAAACGCATCGTCAATTTTCAGATCGATAATCAGATCGAATATCTTGTCGTGCTGGGAACTACTGCCGAAAATGCCACGCTAACGCAACAGGAAAAGGAAGCCGTCATTCAAGCCGTTATCGAAGCCAACCAACAAAGATTGCCGCTCGTATTAGGTGTTGGCGGGAATGATACCGCAGCCGTGGTAAATGAATTAAAAACCCGGGATTTAGCTGCATTTGTAGCAATACTTTCGGTATCGCCTTATTATAACAAACCAACGCAAGAAGGCATTTACCAGCATTTTAAAGCGATCGCCGAAGCGTCGCCAATTCGAGTGATTCTCTATAATGTTCCCGGGAGAACTTCCAGCAATATGTTGCCGGATACCGTGATCCGATTAGCCAAAGATTTTAAAAATATAGTTGCTATCAAAGAAGCGGCAGGCGATATCGTTCAAGCAATGCAACTGATTCAAAACAAACCAAAGGATTTTCTAGTGATTTCCGGAGATGATATGATTGCCCTGCCAATCGTACTTGCCGGCGGAAGTGGCGTGATCTCGGTAATCGGGGAAGGCATTCCTAAACGGTTTTCAGAAATGATTCGTTTAGGCTTGCAGCGAAAAGTAGATGAGGCGTACCATTGGCATTATCAGATTTCAGATACTATCAATTTGATTTTTGAACAGGGAAATCCTGCCGGAATCAAAGAGATTTTCAAATGCCTTGGATTATCCGAAAACACCGTGCGTTTGCCTCTGGTAAATGTCGATACTGCACTGGCTTCCAAAATCGAAAAATCCATTCAGCATCTGCAATAAAAATCAAGCGGGAGACCTACATTTTATTAATGAAAAAAATATTTTGTAGTGTCTAATTAATAACTAAATTTGCAGTTCGTTTTGAAATCACCGATAGCGCTGTGAATCAACAAGACCCAAACAAAAAATAATGAATAAATTTCTATACGCAGTCCTTGTTACCATCCTGTTAAGCTCTTGTAGCGAATACCAAAAGGCTTTAAAATCGGACGACGTAGCCGTAAAATTTGCTGCCGCGACGAACAAATATGAAAAAGGAAAATACAACAAAGCCATTCGCCTTTTCGAACAGATAGCACCGGCGTACCGTGGAAAACCTCAAGCTGAAAAAATGTTTTATATGTTTGCCCAGTCGTATTATAAAACGGAACAATATTATTTGGCAGGATATCAATTTGATAGTTTTGTGACCGGTTATCCTAAAAGTGAAAAGGTAGAAGAAGCCTCCTTTTTGGCCGCTAAAAGTTATTCCATGTTATCGCCTTCTTATAGCTTAGACCAAAGCGATACGACCAAAGCGATTGATAAATTGCAGACGTTCATCGACACCTATCCGAATTCAGCGTATGCTCCGGAAGCGAATGTAGTGCTGAAGAAACTGACCGATAAGTTGGAAAAGAAATACTTTGAAATCGCTAAGCAATACAATACGATTTCAGATCATAAAGCCGCGTTGGTGGCGTTGGATAATTTCGTTGCCGATTATCCGGGAACACAATACAAAGAAGCCGCTTTATATTACCGATTCGATTCGGCGTATCAATTGGCCATTAATAGCGTGCCTTCTAAAATGGAAGAGCGTCTGAAAAATGCCAAAGTAGCTTATGCAACTTTAGTGAAGTTTAAAGAAAACTCAAAATACAAAGAAAAAGCGGATGAGAAGTCTGCTAGAATTGATCAGGAATTAAAACAATTTTCTAAATAAAGAAGTCATGGATTTAAAAAAGACGAATGCTCCGGTAAACACGATAACTTACAATAAAAGCGTTATCGAAGAACCAACCGGAAATGTGTATGAAGCGATCACTATTATGGCGAAAAGAGCCAACCAGATTAATTCTGAAATCAAAAAAGAATTGACAGAGAAATTGGAAGAGTTTGCTACTTACAATGACAGTTTGGAAGAAGTTTTTGAAAACAAGGAACAAATTGAAGTTTCCAAATTCTACGAAAAATTACCAAAACCACACGCATTAGCAGTGCAAGAATGGTTAGACAGTAAGATCTACCACCGTTCTGATAACGCTAAATAAGATACCATGTCGGTCCTAAGCGGTAAGAAAATAGTATTGGGAATTTCCGGTGGAATTGCCGCTTATAAAACCGCCCATTTAGTCCGGCTTTTCATCAAAGCCGGCGCACAGGTACAGGTGATACTTACACCTGCAGCCAAAGATTTTGTCACTCCGCTTACTTTATCGACACTTTCTAAAAATCCGGTGCATTCGAGTTTTTTCAATGAAGAAGACGATAATGCTCAATGGAATAATCACGTAGAATTGGCACTGTGGGCTGATGTAATGCTGATTGCTCCGGCGACCGCCAATACTTTATCGAAGATGGCGAACGGCAACTGCGACAACCTTTTAATTGCAACATATTTGTCGGCGAAGTGTCCGGTTTATTTTGCTCCGGCGATGGACTTGGATATGTACAAACATC
>JBBRXW010000301.1:0-2973 GCA_038238295.1 Flavobacteriales bacterium
CGGCAGTACGCTGCAAGTTTTTGACAGCAAATGGTTTTTTCTAAAAACGCAAAAGCGCTCCTAAAGTCGCGTTTTCCGTTCCCGAAAAAATGCATTTCCTTCCAAAAAGCTTTCCGCTGCCATCCGGGGCAAAAGGCAGTCGTTTCAAAAATTTAAAACCAGAATATGAGCTTATCCACCCAAATCATGGAAGAAATCAAAACAGCCATGAGAGCCAAAGATACTGTTGCCTTAGAATCTTTACGAGCGATAAAATCGGAACTCCTACTAGCACAGACTTCCTCCGGAGCAGCTACTGAAATTTCACCAGAAGATGAAATCAAGATTTTACAAAAGCTTGTAAAAATGAGAAAGGATAGCGCTGAAATCTTTACGACACAAAACCGTCCTGATTTAGCCCAACCAGAATTGGCACAGGTAGCGGTTATCGAAAAATTCCTTCCGGCACAGATGAGCGAAGCAGAAGTAGAAACAATCGTTGCCAAAATCATTACCGATAATGGCTTTTCAGGAATGGCTTCGATGGGGCAAACCATGGGATTGGCTTCGGCAGCATTGGCTGGAAAAACAGATGGGAAAACTATATCTACCATCGTAAAGAAATTATTGACATAAACGCATAACGGCCTCGTAGTTCAACTGGATAGAATATCAGATTTCGGCTCTGATGGTTGGGGGTTCGAACCCCTCCGAGGTCACAAATAAATACAATAGAGAATGCAAAAGTAAGGCTCGCTTTAAATTTTGTATTCTCTATTTGTATTTTCAAACCGGAGTTTCTAGCTAAGACGCAGTCAACCTCTTGAAAACACATTATAGCAGAATAAAGGTTTTATTTACAACTTTATTCTGCTTTTGTTTGTGACAGGGAATTTTTTATTAATTTTAAAAACTTCTAAAAATCAATTATATACATAAAACGCTATCGATGAAAAAACAACTACCCTTTATATTTTTATTGCTTTTAAATGTTTTTATAGTCCATGCTAAAACTATCGTAGTACCACCGACGGCAAACATTTCCTATGCAAATTCCGTGTTGTGCACAGCATCCACTTCTCAGACCGTCATACTAACTGGTACTGGTAATTATTTGGGCGGAACCTTTGTTGCAGCTTTAGGTTTAGCTATAGATCCAATCACAGGAACGATTACTCCTTCTACAAGTTCCGCCGGAACTTATGTGATTACCTATACCATTCCTGCCAATTTTCCAGATCCTGAAGTATCGACAACGACAACAGTAACTATAAATCCAATGCCTAATGCAGGTGCAGATGGAGTGATTACTGTTTGTGAAAGTTCGACTACTCCAATAAATTTGTACAGTTTAATTACTGGAGAACAATTAGGAGGAACTTGGACTAGAATATCAGGAACAGGAGGAACTTTTAGTCCAGTGACAGGAACATATATTCCGGCTATTGGAGCAACTTCGAATACTTTTATTTACGTAATTCATGGTGTATCTCCTTGTATTGATGATAATAGTGTTGCCACAATAAATATAACTGCTCAGCCGGATGCGGGAGTTAGCGGTTCTGCGTTTTATGCTTGTGATACTTCAAATATACCCATAGATTTATACAGTTTAATTACTGGAGAACAATTAGGAGGAACTTGGACTAGAACATCAGGAACAGGAGGGACTTTTAATGCTGTGGTAGGAACTTATACGCCATCATCTGGCGCGACAACAAGTACATTTACTTATATTATAACTGCTTCAAGTCCATGTGTTAATAGTTCTAGTGTAGCAACAATTGTTATTGCATCTAATATCCAACCTCAATTTGCTACTATGGCACCAATTTGTCCGGGCTCGACAGCGCCGCCTTTACCGACAACTTCTATGAATGGTATTACAGGAACTTGGAGTCCAGCAGTAATCGACACCTCGATAGAAGGACTTAGCGTTTTTACTTTTACTCCAGATGTGAATCAATGTGCTTCTACAATATTTTTTACTGTAAATGTTGGGAATTCGATAGAACCGTTATTCAATTTTGTGATACATAATTTTTGCATTGGTTCAATACCGAATTTACCACTCGTTTCGGATAACGGGATTACAGGAACCTGGAACCCAACAATAATTACGACTTCCAATATCTACACATTTACTCCAGATGCTGGTCAATGTGCGACGACAAGATCGGAAACTTTTGTAGTAAATCCATTATCAATTGCTACCTTATCAATTCCAACGAATGTTTGTTCAGGAAGTGTACAGGAATTTACGATTTTGGGAACGCCATATGCTACGGTTACGTTTGCTATTAATGCTGCTGCTAATCTAAGCGTTTCTCTGAATGCTTCTGGTGTTGCTGTTGTATATTTAGGCACGGTATTAAACTCATTAACAATAGCTATAACTAGTGTTTATGATAACAGTACGGGCTGCACGGGCAACTCGTTTCCAAGTGGTACCATGACTGTGATAACAACACCTGTTGTTGCGCCGATAGCGAATGTGGCGTCATGCCAGCCGTATATTTTACCGCCATTGGCAGTAGGAAATTATTATACTGATATTAGTGGATCAGGAACAATGTTGCATGCAGGAGATCTTATTGAATATTCTCAATATATATATGTATTTGCACAAAACGCTTGTTTTCAAAGTGAAGTAAGCTTTGATGTTTCTATTGGAGTACAACCTTTCGTGAACCCAATTCCAGACGTTACGGTTTGTGGCGATTATTTTTTGCCTACCAATAATGATGGCGGTTATTATACGCAACCGAATGGCGGAGGAACTTTACTTGAAGCAGGAACACATATTACTACTTCTCAAACAATATACGTTTATGCGGCAATTGGCTCTGTGCCTATTTGTACCGCTGAAGAGTCGTTTAAATTTATATTAATAACAGCAGCGGCCGCGTTTATTGTAAAAGAAAAATACAGCCAAGAAGTGTATATTTTTTGCAGTAACGGAGTGCAAAATTTATTTATAAAAAGCCCAAATTA
>JBBRXW010000302.1:0-2967 GCA_038238295.1 Flavobacteriales bacterium
AAGTTTTTATCCAATTGATTTCGCACGATATCGCCATCAGCAACGACAATCATTTTCGTGCTTTTTCCTTGCGTTTGATAGGTTTTTTCCCGGAAAGGTAGTACACGGTTTTCATAAACGGAATGAAAATTTCCTTCGAGTAAAACGGCCATCGGAATAGTACCGCCATGAAATTCGGTTTGCTCTGGGCGTTCGTTAACCATATTTAAATTGACTTCTACCGGTGTTCCGACCAATTTCGAATAGGGCGAAGATTTTAATAATATGGTTTTTTTGATGCCATTTTTCAGCGTATCCATGCCATTGGCAAATTCGAATTTCATCGCATCGACATTATTGACAATTGGGTTTTTTGCCGAAGGATAAATCAACGGGGAATAAAACCATGGATACTGTGTGTATTGCGTCGCGCTTCCTTGTGCTCCGGTCGCTAAAGCAATGGGCGTTGCCATGACATCTTTAACCAAAGTCGGATTGATGCGCACGCCATATTTGAAGAACATATCATTCAAATCCAAATCGAAAGGAAATGCCAGTGAAGCTCCGGCGTCATTATACAAACTGTCCATTTCAATATTCACCTGATCAACAAGCCACAACGTTTTTCCACCATTGATGATAAATTGATCCAAAACTTCTTTTTCTTCATCTGTGAATTTTTCGGTCGGTTTGGCGATGATAGCTAAGTCGTATTTTTTGAGATACTGCAAGCTTTCATTCGGTTTTTTGGCAACAGAATCGAGTGTGAATGTTCCGATGAAATAATTCTCACGTACTTGCTTGATGAAATCCGCCATCAATATATCGCGTAATTCACCATTGCCTTTGATGACCGCGACTTTCTTTTCTTTGGCTTTGGATATCGTATTAAAAGCATTGGTAAAAGCATATTCGAGATGCTGTACCGAACCCACGACTTTTTCGGCAGTCGAAGCGCCCATCGCATTTTTGAGTAACGGCACTTTCGTACTGTGGCCATTATAAGTAGCAATCGCCCAAGGAAAAACGACTTCCTGGGTCTGCTTTCCTTTGTCATCGACGGTAACATTGACAGGCGTTAAACCCCGTTCGAGAAACGATTTCATGATTGTGTCGCGCTCGTCTTCATTCTCTATTGGATTGACAAACTGGAAAGAGATGTTTTTATTATAGGCTTTGAATTCTTCTAAGATTTGCTGTGTTTCGGTCTGTAGTTTTTTGAATTCGCCCGGAAATTGCCCTTTCAAGAACACATCGATGATTAAAGGATCTTTAACATTTTTCAGGATATTTAATGACGTTTGCGAAAGTGTATACCGGTGGTCTTGCGTCAAATCAAAACGATGAAAAAATTGGCTACCGATGCCATTCACAAGCAACAAGATGGCGAAAGTGAACCATAAAGTTTTGAGGTTTTTATCTTTTACAGGTACCATTAGTTTTTCAATGATTTTAATTTAAAAACGGTCAATGACAGAAAAGCAATCGTGATGCTGACAAAGTACAGGATATCGCGTGTATCTAAAACGCCACGGCTCATGCTTTTGAAATGAGAATCCATTCCCAATGCCGAAATGAAATTTTCCAGACTTGGTAAATAGCCCGCCAAGCCATCAAACGCAAAATAAAAAAAGAAGCATAAGAATACGGAAAGGATAAAGGCCACGATTTGATTTTCCGAAAGAGTAGAAGTGAAGATGCCAATAGCGGAATAGGCTGCAATCAGAAACAGAAGGCCGAAATAAGAACCCATCGTACTGCCTATATCGATATTGCCTGCCGGCATTCCAAGCGTTGAAATCACATAGACATATATGAAAGTTGGGACAATCGCAATGACAATCAATACCATTGCTCCCAAAAATTTTCCGTTGACGATCTGCCACAAACTCAAAGGTTTGGTCAATAGCAATTCGAGTGTGCCTTGTTTCTTTTCATCGGAAAAACTGCGCATGGTCACGGCTGGAATCAGGAAAATTAATATCCATGGTGCAATCGTAAAAAATGGACTCAAGTCTGCAAATCCGCTGTTGAGGATGTTGTAATCGCCTTCGAAAACCCACAGGAATAATCCGTTGAGCAAAAGGAAAATGGCAATCACCAGATAACCGATTGGTGAACCGAAAAAAGATTTTATTTCTCTTAATAAAATAGCTTTCATTGTTGATTGGTTGAGATTTTTTTACGTCTGTTAAAGACTGCCAAAGGTATGATTATAAGTATAAAATAAATAATGCTGTAGAAAATCCCTAAGATTGGCGCTAAGGTCAAGCCGGTATCATGAGATGCATTGTTTGTGGCTGCAATAGATTGCGCTGTTATTTCTTCGTTATCAATAAAACCATTACCGTCGAGATCAAAGGCTTCGAGTTCTTTTTTGGTAAGGTATTTAATGACAACTACCATCGCGATAATCGAAAGATAAAACACTACTGTTGAGAATAAAGCCATTAAAAAGTTGCTTAACCTGCCTCCATAGTATTTCTTGTTCCAATAAGTCAATAGGAAAACGAATAAGAAATTGACAAGAAGAAACAGACTTAATTGTAACATCGATTGGTTTTTAATTACTAGGATAAACTTACCAATTTATCAACGCTCCAGGCTTCGGGCTTGGCATTGAAAAGTTTTTTGGTGAAAGTCCACACATCATAAAATAATTCAGAACGCCTGTAATTCTCCAGATCTTCTTCCGTTTCCCAATAGCTATATGTGAAGAAAATGCGCGGATCGTATTTGTCCTGATACAACTCCAGAAAACGGTTGCCATCGGCATTTCGTATTTTTTCTTTCATCAACTCAAAATTTTCGAGAAAAGCAGGAACATGCTCTTGATGAAAACTCATTTTTACAATCCGTACGAACATATTGATTTTATAAAAAGTTTATAGTGATGGCGTCGCGATAGCCCAATCCTAAAAGGCTCGATGCACTGCCGACACTCATTGGATTGCTTCTGAAAATGGCAATCTCCAAAAAACCAGCTTC
>JBBRXW010000303.1:0-2964 GCA_038238295.1 Flavobacteriales bacterium
ATAGGTACCATCGTTTCCGATAGTACAATGCTTGAACTTGGGCCAACCATTACGTGCCTTGTTTTATCGGGGAAAGTAGGTGCCCACATTTCTTCAGAAATCGGAAATATGAGGATAAGTGAACAAATAGATGCTTTGGAAGTAATGGGGGTCAACTCGTTGAATTACCTCGTTTTCCCAAAACTAATCGCGCTGTTATTATATCCTTTTGTCATTGGAATCAGTATGTTCCTTGGTATTTTTGGTGGTTGGGTCGCTGCGGTTTATGGTGGTTTTGGCTCGAGCTCTGACTTTGTTGGTGGTTTGCAGCAGGAGTTTATTCCGTTTCACATCGCTTACGCTTTTATAAAAACATTCATGTTTGCATTATTGTTGGCAACCATTCCTTCGTTTCACGGGTATTATATGAAGGGTGGCGCGCTCGAAGTCGGTAAAGCCAGCACGGTTTCCTTTGTTTGGACATCAGTCACAATTATTTTGATGAATTATATACTCACCCAATTACTTTTAACCTCATGATAGAAGTAAAAAATGTTGAAAAATCATTCGGTGGAGTCAAAGTTTTAAAAGGGGTTTCGACTGTTTTTGAAACCGGAAAAACCAACCTGATCATTGGCCAAAGCGGCTCGGGAAAAACTGTGCTACTGAAAAGTTTATTGGGAATCCATACGCCCGAAAAAGGTACTATTTCATTCGATGGAAGAATCTACTCCGAATTGACACCGGATGAAAAAAGAGAATTGCGGACCGAGATCGGAATGGTATTTCAAGGCAGTGCTTTATTCGATTCAATGACTGTCGAGGAAAATGTTGGTTTCCCATTGAAAATGTTTACGCACAATTCAAAATCTGAAATCCAGGATCGCGTAGACTTTGTATTGAAACGCGTCAACCTCATCGATGCACATAAAAAACTTCCTTCTGAAATCTCCGGTGGTATGCAAAAAAGGGTTGCGATCGCCCGAGCTATAGTCAACAATCCGAAGTATTTGTTTTGTGATGAGCCTAATTCCGGTTTGGATCCGAACACCGCAATTCTGATTGACAACCTGATTAAAGAAATTACTGAAGAATATAATATTACGACGGTTATTAATTCGCATGATATGAACTCGGTCATGGAAATCGGCGAAAACATCGTCTTCTTAAAAAATGGCCTCAAAGCCTGGCAAGGTACCAAAGAGGAAATTTTTCGGACCGATAATCAAGCGGTGATTGATTTTGTCTATTCTTCGAACCTGTTTAAAAAAGTGCGTGAAGCCTATCTGAAAGGATAAATCAATTCTAAGTAAATCGAAATAAACTTCCAATTAACGCAGGTTGAAATCGGCCAATTGCCCATAGGAAAATTGACTCAAAAACAGCCATCCAAAAACTAAAAAAGAAAGTTGTAAATTCTTATACAATTGGATGTCCATTAGTTATATCATTTTTAAGGAACAGCAAGATACTTCGTTTTTTTAACTTTGATAGAAATTTCGGTCATTGTTAATGATAAAAATACAATTTCTTGCCCTTAAATTTTTACCGAATGAGTATTTGACCATTTTGAATGAGTATTCGAAATCAACTTAAATAAAAAAGCGAAAATCTCTTTTCGCTTTTGGTTTATTTTTTCAATTGATTGACAATGCTTTTAATTTCCTGCTCTTTGCTTTTAGGATAAATGAGTAGTACATTGTCTTTATCGACAATAATAAAATCTTGAAGTCCATCGATAATCACCAGTTTTTCTTTGGAAGTACTAATAATGTTATGCGAAGAATTATTCAACAAAACCGTCGCATTCACCACAGCATTATTATACTCATCCTTGTCTAATTTTTCATGCAATGAACCCCAAGTTCCCAAATCGTTCCAATCGAAAGTGGCAGGAAGCACGAAGACATTCTGCGCTTTTTCCATAACGGCATAATCGATAGAGACATTTTCGGCATGGCTATAGTTTTTAGCAATAAATGATTTCTCCTCCGGCGTATTATAGCTGTCCCATCCTTTCAAAAACAAGGCGGACATTTGGGGTTGAAATTTCTCAAAAGCGGTGATAATCGATGCAACGCTCCAAATAAAGATGCCGCCATTCCATAAAAAATTACCGCTTTCCAAAAAGGATTTCGCCGTTTCATAATTTGGCTTCTCGCGGAACTGGCTGACTTTCTTGATTGGATTGCTATCACTTTTATTGAATTCGATATACCCAAAACCAATATTTGGAAACGTAGGTTTAATTCCCAAAGTCATTAAAGCGTTTTCATTGCTGCAGAAATCGAAACATTGTTGCAGATTTTCTGTGAAGAGCGTTTCATCTTCGATCCAGTGATCGCTGGGTGCAACAACCATCACCGCATCGGGGTTCTGCTTTTTTATTTTTAATGAAGCATATAAAATACACGGTGCCGTATTGCGCATCGCCGGTTCAAGTAAAACCTGCTCCTGCTTCACCATCGGTAATTGTTCTAAAACGATGTGATTGTATTTTTCGTTGGTCAGGATGAGAATATTTTCTACTGGAATTAACTTCGAAAGCCTGCTGAATGTCTTCTGGATCAGTGTATCACCTGAACCTAACATATCATGAAATTGCTTCGGAAATTCAGTTGTACTTACCGGCCAAAATCGTGATCCCACGCCACCTGCCATTAATATAGCGTAATAATTTTTATTCATTTTTTTTGTGTAATAATTCGACTTCCGCATTCGGGTTAAACAAATACATCCTTCCTGAACTCACTTCAACGCATTCGTACCGTTTGGTCCGCAACGCGCCTTTTTGAAATATCTTTCCATTGTGAATCCGGAAATGGCTTCCATAAGGGATTTCAAAGATATAATTTTTATCATTCTGTTGATCAAACTGTTTTAATGCTAACGACAATGTTGCATCCACATCGCTGCTTGCGGTTGGATTTTTAAAATGCCGCGCCAATAATGGCAGTAATTGATTGGGGAAAATTTCAGGTCGCA
>JBBRXW010000304.1:0-2953 GCA_038238295.1 Flavobacteriales bacterium
AGAGGTGATAATTTAGGAAGCATCGCCAGAAAAAACAATGTGGCAATTTCCGACATCAAAACTTGGAATGATTTATCCGATGACAACATTCAATTGGGAGATAAACTGATTGTCGCTAAAAAATTGATCGTGGATCCGAATCAGTCGGTAGCTGAAAAAAGCAGCAAGAAATCAAAAATATCCAAAAACGAACGTGAAGACCATTACTATGTTCAAAAAGGAGATTCGCTTTTTAGTATTGCAAAAAAATATCCTGGTGTAACGGTTTCTGATATCAAAAAATGGAACGGCATCAACGGGAATTCCTTGAAACCCGGAATGAAACTGAAAATAAACGGATAATACAAAAAAATCTGCATAAATTTAGGGCTTATTTCATACTATGAAAAAAGCCCTTTTTTTATTGCTTTGTTTTTCGGTTTTATTATCGTCTTGTAAAAAGACACACGACCGGAAAACCGAAAAAACCTCAGGAAAAATCAATACCATTTCCGTTATCATCGATGACCAGCTCTGGAATGGTGAGGTCGGTGACAGTATACGGAATAAATTCGCATCATCAGTTATCGGGCTGCCACAGGAGGAACCGTTATTCAATATCAATCAATATCCGGTAAAATTGCTCGAAGGATTTATGACCAATACTCGGAATATTATTGTCGTCAAAAAAGAAGCGGAAAACAAATTTGAAATCGTAGAAAACGAGTATGCCAATCCACAGAATGTCATCCATATTTCAGGAAAAACGACGGCTGCTATTTTAGAACTGATCGAAGCCAATGCGCAGACTATCATCAACCGAATGCGGCAAACAGAAATTGAAGAAAACCAAAGGATAATTGATACGGCGAGAATCGACACCAAAAGAATACAACGCAAATTTAATGTTGATTTGCATGTTCCCAAAGGATATGCCTATGTCCTTGAAAGACGAAAATTTATCTGGCTCAAAAAAGAAATCACCAGCGGCAACACTAGCATTTTGATCTATCAGATTCCGTTTACGGCTTTAAATAAAAAATACCACATTACTAATACCATCATAAAAATCAGAGATTCGATTGGGAATCTCTATATTCACGGAACTTCACGCAATACCCAGATGGTAACAGAAGATTCATATGCACCTTATTTATTTCAGATTACGATCAAAGGAAAAGAAGCCTATGAAACCAAAGGTACTTGGGAATTGAAAAATGATTTTATGTCTGGCCCGTTTATCAATTATACGATTGTCGATACCAAGAATAAAAATATTTTGGTTCTTGAAGGATTTTGTTATGACCCGTCAAAAGAAAAAAGAGATTTAATGTTTGAGCTTGAAGCGATTATCAAGTCGGTAGAATTTCTCAAAAAAAATAAAAAATAAGCATGGGATTGCAATGGAAAATTAAGCGTTTTGAGGCGCTAACTGTAGACGAACTATATGATGTGCTTCAATTGCGCAGTGAAGTCTTTATTGTGGAGCAAAACTGCGTTTATCAAGACATTGATGGTAAAGACCGCAAAGCATTGCATCTGATTGGAAATTACAATGGGAAAACGGTAGCTTATGCCCGTCTTTTTAATGCAGGTGATTATTTCGAAAACGCTTCGGTCGGAAGGGTGATTGTCGGCAAGAATTATAGGGAAAAAAAATGGGGGCATGATTTGATGCGGGAAGCGATCGCTGCAATTGAGAACTATTTTAAGCAAACTAAAATCACGATTTCAGCACAATTATATCTGCAAAAGTTTTATGAAAGTCACGAATTTGTAACGACCAGCGAAACATATCTCGAAGATGACATTCCGCACATTCAAATGAAAAAAGAATAATTAGATTTTACTCACGACCAATTCTACCCGTCGATCGTATTCAGAGCCTTTTCCCAATGGAACAGCATTGCCGTAGCCTTTGAAAGTCATCCGCGTTTTGGCAATTTTTTTGAAAACCAAGTATTTATAAACAGATTCCGCGCGATTTTGCGACAGGTTTCTTTTGCGGGTAGCTAAGTCGATAGCTTCTTTTTGGTAGGGCGGCGTACAGCAAACATGACCCTGAATTTCAAACTCTAATTTTTTGTACTTCATCAAAAGCTTCGCGACTTTATCCAATTGTGTTTTGGCTTCAAAAGTAAGTTTACTACTGCCACGCTCAAAAAGTAAGTTTTCAAGATAAATGTGGTCGCCGACAATATGGTTCTTTTGAATGGTGGTGTAGAAACCGGGAATTTCAATTTTCGGCAATTCTTTTAAATTCAAAACAATATCAACACGGCGGTTTTTCGATCTTTT
Source organism: Flavobacteriales bacterium (assembly GCA_038238295.1). Lineage (GTDB taxonomy): Bacteria > Bacteroidota > Bacteroidia > Flavobacteriales > Flavobacteriaceae > Flavobacterium. Next base: position 2,278 of record JBBRXW010000304.1, read on the forward strand.
TTCAGGTAGATTCTCAACAATGTCATCGTCAATCAGAATGCGGCCTTTGCCTTCGATAGTAACAATAATCCTATTCGTGATGCCACTTTGAATTAATTTTTCTTTGATGGTATTCGCGCGATTTGTCGACAGTTTGAAGTTATAGGCATCTTTGCCAACATCGTCAGTATATCCAAAAATCTGAATCGATTCGATACGTGTTGAATCCGTGTTTTTAATAAAAGCTACCGCAGCATTTCCCTGTTTTTCATCGAGATGAAACTTATCAAAATCAAAATAAACCGACTGAACAACTTCTTCCTGAGCATATAAAAAACCACAAAATAATAGCGGTAAAAATTTAAGAATCCGAATCATTATATTTTCAAGATTTTAGTATACTCCGGTGAATTGAAAACTGAAACAGCTTTCTTCACTTCAACATTATTTTTAATATAGTACTGGTAAAGACCTTCCTTATATTGATAGCGTTTGATAATTTCGTCTAAAAGCAAGTTTTTGATTTCCTTCTGATTTTGGTTAAGTTGCGCTTCTTCACTTTTTTGAATTGCAGTCAATAATTGCTGATATTCTGTTGCAATTGCACTGTCAATTTTTTCTTTTTTAGCAGCGGCTAAAGTACTTTTCAAAGCAATTTCTGATTCGGTATCGAAGTTGAAATTTTGCTTTTTAAGGA